>UQPD01000001.1 GCA_900542795.1 uncultured Prevotella sp.
AGTTATCTGTATATAAGAGAATGGGTATAGTTTCAACTGCATCCCATTCTATTTTATATTTTGACAGCGTCCACTTATTTCTCGTCTCTTCCATCATTTTGTCATCCAAACCTCACATTTGTGCAAATAATACCGTTCAAAGTGCAAAAAACAAAAGATATTCTACTTTCAAAGTGCAAAAATTGCACTTTGGAGAATTTTGTATTCTTGCCTTTTTTTTTTTGGGGGGGGGGCGGAATACGGGTTCTAAATTTATATTTTTCTGCACGACATGTAATAGATTTATCAAAAAAAAAATCACGCGCCAGCCTTACCCATTAAGGGTGAGACTGGCGCGTGAAATATAGATGATGATTCAACCGCACAAGATTTGGCGTTTCTTCAACATAAAACTATGCTGAATTATTTTGCTGATTTTTGAACGCCTTAGCTTATTTGATAACCTCAGCCAATTTATTAGCCAAGTCATCTGCGTGCAGACCACTTGCTACGATTGTGCCATCAGGACCAATGAGCAAGGTGGCAGGGATGGCATTGATGCCATAAATGCTACCTGCTGCACACTCCCAACCCTTAAGGTCGGAGATGTGATGCCAAGGCAAATCGAGCTTCTTAACTGCACCTGTCCAAGCTGCCTTGTCACTGTCGAACGATACGCCTACAATGTCAAAGCCTTTGTCCTTATATTGGTCGTAAACTTTCTTGAGTGCTGGCATGGATGCACGACAAGGACCACACCATGAAGCCCAAAAGTCTACAAGAATGTATTTGCCCTTACCTACGTAGTCGGAGAGTTTGCTTGCCTTGCCATTCATGTCGAACATTTCAAGGTCGGTGAACTTTGTGCCGGGCAGCTGACGCTTCCAACCAGCTAAACTGCTCTTGATGCGCTCTGTAATGTTGGTGTTCATGTAAGCGGGGTTGCCCTCTTCTGCCAATGCTATCACTTCTTTGCGTTGCATGCTCGATGCTAACTGTGCAAAGTAATAGCCTGGGAACTTCATGTTTTTGTTCTCTTTGCAGCACTGACGGGTGAGTTCTACCATTCGATCGTAACATGCTTGTTGCACATCGCCCACATGCTGCTTTACGCTATCGGGCACTTCAAGGTTCTTGTTTTTGTAAGCATAGTATTCGTCAGCTGCTGCACGCAATTTGTCTTGCTCTTTTGAGAAGAGTGCTTCCCATTTGCTCAAGCCTTCGGTTTCTGCCGAACCTGTAGATGTTTCTTTGTCGAAATCGACTGTTACGTTTCCTTCAAGAAACACGACTACGGCTTTTTGGGCGTCGGTGATGGCATAGGCAAATGGTGCTCCCTTTGCATCGCCACTAAAACTGAACTTTCCGTTTGCTACAACCACGCTGTCGGGAGCTGTGCGGGTGCCAAGATGCTGCAAATACACCTTTTTTGTTCCCGTAGGAACTGCTCCGCTAACTGTATACTTTTGCGCCATTGCGGGCATGGCCATTAAGGCACAAAGTGCCAAAGTCAACTTTTTCATAGGAGTTTTTATGAGTTAAATTCTTCTTTTCAGCGCACAAAGTTAATCAATGTCGAGCAAAATGCTTACTTTTGCACCATAAAATAAATATTTAAACTCACTAAGAATGGAAAAAAGTGACAGCGTTGTAATTATTCCAACCTACAACGAAAAAGAAAACATAGAAAATATTATCCGTGCCGTACTCGGTTTGGAAGAGCATGCTTTTCACATTTTGGTAATTGACGATGGGTCGCCCGACGGCACTGCTGACATTGTGAAGGGCTTGATTGCTAACGAATTTAAGAACGAACTTCACCTTGTGCAGCGCACTGGTAAGTTGGGTCTTGGCACTGCCTATATTGCAGGTTTTAAGTGGGCTTTGGAACATGGTTACGAATATGTCTTTGAGATGGACGCTGACTTTAGTCATGCTCCTAAAGATTTGCCACGCCTTTACAACGCTTGTGCTAAAGAGGGTTACGATGTTTCGGTAGGCTCGCGCTATGTGAGCGGTGTGAATGTTGTGAACTGGCCCATGGGACGTGTGTTGATGAGCTACTATGCCTCGAAATATGTGCGTATGGTTACGGGTGTGCCTCTTCACGACACTACTGCTGGGTTTGTTTGCTACCGTCGTAAGGTGCTCGAAACAATTAACCTCGATGCCATCCGCTTTAAGGGTTACGCCTTCCAAATTGAAATGAAGTTTACCTCGTATAAACTTGGTTTTAAGATTAAGGAGGTACCCGTTGTGTTTGTTAACCGCGAATTGGGCACGAGCAAGATGAGTGGTGGCATTTTCAGCGAAGCACTCTTTGGCGTTATGCGTTTGCGTTGGGCTGCTATGACTGGTGGCATTAAACCTCGCAAATAAGCAGATGCTATAAAACACTCCACCCCCAAAAACACAGCATACACATAAGAACTCGACATGCACTTTCGTACACAAATAAAAAACGCTACTATTGTTAACGAGGGACGCCGTTTTATTGGTACTCTTGTTATTGACGATGATCGCATTGATGAAATAATTGAAGGAGCTGATAGCGAACCTGTTATCCCAGTTGATGAGACGATTGACGGAACGGGTTGCTACCTTTTTCCAGGTGTTATTGATGACCACGTTCACTTTCGCGATCCTGGGCTTACGCAAAAAGGTGACTTTAACACTGAAAGCCGTGCAGCTGCTGCTGGCGGTGTGACCACCGTGTTCGACATGCCTAATTGTAACCCACAAACCACCACGATGGAGGCTTTTAAGGAGAAATGGATGATTGCCGCATCGAAAAGCGTGGTGAACTATGGCTTATTCTTTGGGGCTACAGCGGGCAATGCTTATGAGTTGGGCAAACTTGACTCGCGCAAGGTGGCTGGCATTAAGCTATTTATGGGTTCGTCGACAGGCAACATGTTGGTTGACAATGAGGTGGCATTGCGTGCCATTTTTGAAAGTGCCAAGTTGCCCATTATGACGCATTGCGAAAATACGCAACTCATTAACGAGAACATGGCTAAGGCACAAGCTGCCTATGGGAATGACCCCGCTGTGGAACACCATCCTGAAATTCGTAGCGAAGAGGCTTGTTACCAATCAACGGCTTTGGCTGTTAAGTTGGCGCAGGAGACTGGAGCACGCTTACACGTGGCACACATCTCTACGGCACGCGAACTTGAGTTGATTGATGCTAACAATCCGCGCATCACGGCTGAAGCTTGTGTGGGGCACCTTGTGTTCTGCGATAAGGACTATGCTAAATTGGGTACACGCATTAAGGTTAACCCGGCTATCAAGACTGAAGCTGACTGCCATGCACTGCGCGAGGCTTTGAATAATGACAAAATATATACCATTGGTACTGACCATGCTCCACACAAATTGAGCGAAAAGATGGGTGGATGTGCTAAAGCTGCATCGGGCATGCCTATTATTCAGTTCTCGCTGATTTCAATGCTCGAACTGGTTGACAAAGGTGTGTTGTCGCTCGAACGCATGGTGCAACTGATGTGTCATAATCCTGCCGAACTCTTGCAAATTGAAAATCGTGGTTACTTGCGCGAGGGTTATAAGGCAGACATTGTGATGGTGCGTCCGCATGTGCCTTGGACGCTTACTCCCAATCGCATTCAAAGCAAATGTAATTGGAGTCCGCTTGAGGGACATGTGTTCCATTGGCGTGTTGAACGTACTTTCTGCAATGGTTTCCCCATATTTAACCGTGGGCACGTTACCGACGAGAAGTTCCGTGGACAGGCCGTTTGCTATAACCGCTAAAAAGACATTTCGCATGATTTACAAAATCTATCAGCTATTCATAGCCTTGCCCATTGTTTTGGTATCTACCATTCTCACGGCTTTGATTACCAGCATTGGTGGTCTCTTTAACGCGCACATATTTGGCTACTATCCTGGCAAAATATGGTCGCGCATTGTGTGCCGTGTTTTGCTGCTCCCTATTAAGGTGGAAGGTCGCGAAAATATCGACAAGCACCAAAGTTATGTATTTGTGGCAAACCATCAAGGTCCGATGGACATCTTCTTGATTTATGGTTATTTGAACCGCAACTTTAAGTGGATGATGAAGAAGGCGCTGCGTAAGATGCCTTTGGTGGGTTATGCTTGCGAAAAGGCTCGCCATATTTTTGTAGATAAGTCGGGACCTAAGGCTATTAAGGAGACTATTGAAAAGGCGCGTGCTACGCTTCAAGGTGGTACTTCGTTAGTGGTTTTTCCTGAGGGTTCACGTACTTTTACAGGACACATGGGATTGTTCCGCAAAGGTGCTTTCCAGTTGGCAGATGACTTGCAGTTGCCTGTTGTGCCTGTAACCATTGATGGTTCGTTTGATGTGCTCACGCGCATGGCTGGACTTAACTTTGTGAACCGCCATCCGATGCGTTTGATTATTCACAAGCCCATCTACCCCACTTCGCATAGTCCTGAAGATATTAAACAGACGATGGAGGAGTCGTATCGAGTAATTATGTCGGCTCTGCCCGAAAAGTATCAAGGATATGTAAAGAACGAAGATCAATAACTTTAATTTGGTTTGGAGTTTTTAGATTTAAGGTTATAAAGCTACATTTATACATTCGCACAATGCATAAACTTTATAATCTCATAAACCTAAGAACTCCAAAACCGATTTATACCCCACCTTATAACCTATTAGCCCCTTATATAGAAAGCATGCAAATCCAAAAAGCCGAATTTGTTGTGAGCAATAGTCGTGCTGACCAATGCCCACAAACCGATAAGCCCGAATACGCCTTTATTGGCAGAAGTAATGTGGGCAAAAGTAGTCTTATCAATATGCTTACGGGACGTAAGGCTTTGGCTATGACCTCGTCTACGCCAGGTAAGACAATGCTTATTAACCACTTTGTTATCAACGACGAATGGTATCTTGTTGACCTTCCTGGTTATGGTTATGCCAAGCGTGGTAAGCGCGAGGTTGAGGCCTTACAAAAGTTGATTAGCTACTATGTGCTTAATCGCGAACAGCTCACTTGTTTGTTCGTGCTTATTGACTCTCGTCTTAAACCCCAAAAAATAGATCTTGACTTTATTCGTTTCTTAGGTGAGAATGGTGTTCCTTTTGGCATTATCTTTACCAAAGCCGACAAATCAAAACGCGGTGAATTGAAAAAGAATGTCGATACCTTTATGAACACGCTTGCCGAGGAATGGGAAGAACTTCCGCCCCACTTTATAACCAGTAGCGACTCTGGTTTAGGACGCGACACATTCCTTAACTACATAGAAGAAATAAATTCAAGCTTTAAATAAGGAAGACTACCCAGGCTGTTGCCATGGGTAGTCTGTAAAGTCTAAAAGTTCAGTAAAACAATATTTATTTTATTTGCGCTTCGCCCAGGGCGTTGCCATGGGCTATGCGCTGTTGCCCTTTCAGGGCGCATTATAGTTTGTATTACTTATTACCTATTACTTGTTTCCACTTAGTTTGTAATACTTAATACTTAATACTTAAATTCTTTCTTGTGTTTAGGTCTCTTCTCATCACATCAGCACTCATACTGTCGGCTGCCTCACTCATATACTCGCATAGTTTAACACGTGCGTTGTATGCAGAAGAGGTGGCTAAGATGGATGTGTGGTCTGAAGCCATGCGATCGCTAACAACAGCAAACGAAACTACTGACCTAAACCTTGTGTTAAAGGTGATAAACAGCAACCACACCATACCTGTGGTTGTAACCGACTCGCATGGAAACATCCTTACACAGCGTAACCTTTCGCCCGAACCCTGCGGTATTGACTCTTTACAAGAGTTACAAAAAGCTACTGAACGCATGCGCAAAAATGGAGAAATGATGCGCATGAATTTGACAACAACGAACCAACAAACACACGACTACCTATATATATACTACGAAGAGTCGGTTTTATTACGACAACTCACCATTTATCCGTACATCCAGCTCATCGTTGTAGCCATATTCTTTATTGTAGCTATCATGGCTTTGTTGGCTTCGAAGCGTGCCGAACAAAACCGAGTGTGGGTTGGTTTGTCACGTGAAACGGCTCACCAATTGGGTACACCGATTTCATCGCTTATGGCTTGGAGCGAAGTGTTGCACGAAACATATCCTGATGATGAGCTATTGCCCGAGATGGACAAAGACATACGACGTTTGCAACTTATAGCCGAACGTTTTTCTAAAATTGGCTCTGCACCTGAACTCAAGTTGCAAGACGTGCGCCCCATCATTGCACAAGTGGCAGGATATTTTGACCGTCGCACTTCATCGCGTGTTCACATCACTGTAAACCTTCCCGAAGAACCTGTTGAAACGAAACTCAATGCACCACTTTTTGAATGGGTGATAGAGAATCTGTGTAAGAATGCCATTGATGCGATGCAGGGCATTGGGACTCTAACACTTACTGTATTGCCACAAGCCACAACCCGATATGGACGCAGTTGCTTACAAATTCAAATTACGGACACGGGGAAGGGAATTGCACACAAACATTTTAAAACGGTGTTTAAACCAGGCTTTACAACCAAGAAACGAGGTTGGGGCTTGGGACTTTCGTTAGCTAAGCGCATTGTGGAGGAATACCACCATGCCCACATCTATGTGCTCAACAGTCAGGTGGGACAAGGAACTACCTTTGCCATTGAAATGGAACAGCAAATGGAATAAAGGAAACTGTGCCTTAGCCCACACTACACCTTTTGTATTATACGTACACAAAACTGCTAAATGCAGTTACTAATACTTGTCTATAAGGGTTGAAGATTGGATATTTTTTCGGTACTGCCCTATTCTGTACCGCTTTTTCCGTCCATTTGCACAAGAAATATGTAATTTTGCGCTCGAATTGCTTGAGAGTGGTTCTAAAAATTCTGATTTTAAAATTCTACAAAAAGATTGCAATGCTCCATAACCATACATTCAAAGGTGCTTGCCGATGGATAACCATTGCTACTTGTTGCATGTTCAGTTTGTATGCCCAAGCTGATGTCACTCACGAATGCACCGACACCACTGACATTGACTCTGCAAAAGTTGCATGGGTTAACGACAGTGTGCCTGCTAAAGCACACAACGGAATCTTTAAGAAAATAGTAAACTACTTTCGCGATTCAAATAAGCAAAAACCTAACAAGAAAATAGACTTTGGCTTTATTCCTGGTCCTAACTATTCTGCTACCACAGGTTTAGGACTCGGACTGCTTGGCACTGCTACTTACTCTGCCGACCACACCGACCCTACTCTACCCCGTTCGAATGCTTCAGTATATAGCAACATGACTACGGCAGGTTTCTTTGTGGTTGGATTGCGTGGTAATCATATCTTTCCGCATGAAAGCTTTCAGCTTGACTATAAGGTAAATCTCTCTACCTTTAGTACCAGCTATTGGGGTATGGGTTATGCCAACGCGGATAACGATGATAACGAAACCGATTATCGACGCAATCGCATCAACGCAATGGCACGCTTTATGGTGAAGTTAGCTCCCAACACTTATATCGGTCCGTTTGTTAATTATCGCGTTACGCAAGCAAGCGATGTAAATGAGGATTTTTCATACTTGTGGCAAGGACAAGACAAAACGATACATACCTACACTGCCGGATTGTCGTTTACCTACGACTCGCGCGACTTTATGCTTAATGCAAGTAAAGGTGTGTTTGTGCAAATTGACCAAACTTTCACGCCACGCTGCTTTGGCAATGGCAAGTATAACTTCTCAACTACCGAAGCTACCTTTGCTACTTATGGCAAATTGTGGAAAGGGGCTATTTTGGCTGGCGAACTCCACGGACAGTTTAACTATGGACATATTCCTTGGTCGCAACTTGCCACTGTGGGTTCGAACGATCGTATGCGTGGTTACTACGAAGGACGATATAACGATAAAAACGTGATTGAAGGACAAGTGGAATTACGCCAACACATCAAAGGTCGCAATGGTGTGGTTGCTTGGGTAGCATTGGCAAATGCCTTCCCCAACTTCAAAAACATTGCTTGGCGATATACCTTGCCTAATGCAGGTGTAGGATATCGTTGGGAATTCAAGAAACGCATCAACATACGCGTTGACTATGGATTTACAAGAAATGGCGGAGGGCTTATCTTCAACATTAACGAGGCTTTCTAAACAGAGGTTTCTCTCAATATAGAAATAGAGCCTCAACACGCTCAAAGTAAAAAATTAAATAAACATTCATATACATCATGAATTTCAAATCATTCGCATTGAGTGCACTATTACTTTTTGCTGGTAGTGCTACAAGCAAAGCACTTCCTTACGCTCCCGAATATTGGGCTGTGGAACAAGCCGAAGAGCAAACTGGAAGCATGCAATTTATTCCGAGAGGAAACTTTGAATCGTGGTCTGCACAAACCATTAAGGAAAGTGGCATCATCGGTGGTAACACCGTTACATTGATGCACATTGGTGGTCCTTGGGGGTCATCGAACGTATGGGCTAAGGTTAGCGGTGTAACCAAGACTAATACTAGTGTTTATCGCGATAATCACCCTGGTCATGGTCATTGTGCAAAGCTCTACACACACATTGTTGAGGCTAAGGTGCTTGGCATCATCAACATCAAGGTATTGGCTGCAGGTTCTATTTTCTTGGGTAACACGATTCAGCCTATTACCGATACCAAGAATCCTATGGCTAAGTTGAATGCAGGTATCAGATTTAGAAAGCGTCCGAAAGCTATTGTCTTCGACTATAAAACACATATTGTAAGAGGCAACCGCATTCGTCAGAATGGTATTACCAAAGGTTCTGCCGTAGCAGGACAAGACATGGCAGACTGCATCCTTTATTTGCAAAAGCGTTGGGAAGATGCCAAAGGTAACATCTATGCAAAGCGCGTAGGTACGATGGTTCACCGTTTTAGCAGCTCTACGAATTGGAGAAACAATCAGTCGTTTACTATTCACTATGGTGACATCCGTAAGCAAGGTTTCTACAACTCTGCATGGGCACTCACCTCGGGTGCTGTTACTAAATATGCCCGCAACTCTAAAGGTCGCATGGTACCTGTTAGAGAAGTAGGATGGGCAGCAGCCAACGAAACTCCTACTCACATCGTTCTTCAGTTCGACTCAAGTCATGGTGGTGCCTATGTAGGTACAGTTGGCAACACACTTTGGGTAGACAATGTGAGATTAGCCTACTAAACAACACGCTCATCTAAATATAAAGAAGCAAACTCCTCGCAACATACGTTTATGTTGTGAGGATTTTTTTTTATAATTATGAGTCCACTTGAAAAAGTCAAAAATCGAGTTCCAATATACAAAACAAAGAAATAAAAGTAAAACACGCACTTTTTACCATTATAAACAACAATACTACAGAGCAACATTGCCAACTAAAACATACAATTCACCTCATTACACGTTCCCTCACCTATAAAAAATACTAATAGTACCACTTTCAAGGAAAACTAACACACCTCGTTTAGTTTTTTTGCCGTAACTTTGCACCTAGTTTATATTAGGGTGTAGTGTGCACTAATGGCAAGACGACCCCTATAAACATAGAAACGAAACAAAAAATTTATATAACTTACAACACATGAAGAAAATCGCTTTATGGGTGCTTACCGCAGTGGTGTTGACCAGTTGCGGCAGCAAATCAAAACAAATGGGCGAAGCCAGCAATGACTTCGCAGTTGAAACAGTTCAAGCCACAACGGCTGACTTAAAGACTTCGTATCCCGCAACTATTAAAGGTATGCAGGACATCGAAATCCGTCCGAAAGTTTCAGGCTACTTGGTTAAGCTGCTTGTTGATGAGGGTTCTACCGTTCATAAAGGTCAACCCCTGTTCTTGATTGATTCTGAGCAATATCGTGCTTCTGTAAAGGCTGCTCAGGCTCAGATTCGTGATTGCAAGGCAAACATTGCTACACAGAAACTCACTGTTGAAAACAAGCGCATGCTCTTCAAGCAGAACATCATCTCGAACTATGACTTGCAGATGGCTGTAAACACCTTGGCTTCGTACGAGGCTCAGTTGGCTGCTGCACAAGCTCAATTACAGAGCGCTGAAGACAACTTGCGTTGGTGTACGGTTACCAGCCCTGCCGATGGTGTTGTAGGTTCTATTCCCTACCGCGTTGGTAGCTTGGTTAGCGCACAGTCTGCTGAAGCTTTGACTACGGTGTCTAACATCTCTAAGATGTATGTTTACTTCTCAATGACTGAAAAGCAGCTTTTGGCACTTACTCGTGAAGCTGGTGGCGTTAATGCTGCTATCAAGAAGATGCCTGCAGTAAGTTTGGTTCTCTCTGATGGTTCTACTTACAGCCAAAATGGTACAATCAGCACAGTTAGCGGTGTGATTGACCCTTCTACGGGTTCTGTACAGATGCGTGCGACTTTTGATAATGCACAACACATTCTTCGTTCTGGTGGTACGGGTTCTATCCTCGTTCCGACTCATGCTAACGATGCTATTATAGTTCCGCAGAGTGCTACCTTTGATGTGCAGGACAAGAAGTTTGTTTACGTTGTTAACAACGACAAGTCGGTTGCTACTCGCGAAATCACCGTTCTCCCACAAAACGATGGTCAAACTTATGTTGTTGCCTCGGGGCTCCGCTCAGGCGAACGCATCGTTGTTGACGGTGTTAACCAACTAAAGAATGGTCAGAAGATTAACCCCATCTCTCGCGCACAACTCCAAGCCAACCAAAAGAAGGAACAACAGGCTATGAAAGATGGCAAGATGCCGGGGGAAAAATAAGATGTAATTAAGTAATAAGTAACAAGTAATAAGTAATACATTCTTGCTTATCTCTCATATATACCTTGGGAAATGCAATAAATAACGAGAAGTAAGAAGTTGCAAGTGAGAAATAACAGGTAATACATTCTTGCTTATATCTTGTACATAACTTCTGAAACTCTTTATGAAAAAAGATGATGACATAAAGTATAAAAAAGCAAAGAAATTTGCAATACGAATTATTAAGTTTAGCAGATTCTTAAAACGTGAAAAGCGTGAATTCGAAATTGCTAAACAAATAATACGTTCTGGCACTTCGATTGGAGCAAACATAGCTGAAGCCCAATATGCTGAAAGTAATTCAGACTTTGTACATAAACTGAGACTTGCTCTTAAAGAATCAAGTGAAACGCATTATTGGTTAGAATTGCTTTACGAATCTGAAACGATTGATAAAAAGATTTATCTTTCTTTAGAAGCAGATTGTCAAGAACTAATCAAAATGCTTACCTTTATTGTCAACAAGAAAAAAGAATAGATTTCAATTTTCATTAGTAAAGCTATTACTTATTACTTTTTACTTATTACTTCAAAAAAATAAACTATGACTCTAGATAGATTTATAAATCGTCCGGTACTTTCTACCGTGATTTCTATTGTGATTGTCATATTGGGTGTATTGGGTTTAACTTCACTCCCTATCGTCCAATATCCTGACATCGCACCACCTACAGTGCAGGTGAGCACCACTTATACGGGTGCAAATGCACAAACCGTGTTGAACTCTGTGATTGCTCCTCTTGAAGAGCAAATCAATGGTGTAGAAAACATGGACTACATGACATCTACCGCAACCAATACAGGTTCGGCTTCTATCCAAATTACCTTTAAGATGGGTACCAACCCCGATATGGCTGCCGTGAACGTACAAAACCGTGTGGCAAAAGCACAAGGTTTGTTGCCCTCGGAAGTTACTCAGGTAGGTGTGATTACACAAAAGCGTCAGAACTCAATGTTGCTCATCTTCTCAGTAGCTGATGCTGAGGACCGTTACGATGAGGCGTTTATTGAGAACTATGCCAAGATTAACATCATTCCGCAAATTCAGCGTGTAAAGGGTGTGGGTGATGCTCAGGTTATGGGTGCCGACTACTCTATGCGTATTTGGCTTAATCCTGAAAAGATGGCTGAATACCACTTGATGCCTACTGACATTAGCGGTGTTTTGGCAGAACAAAATATTGAAGCTGCTCCAGGTAATATTGGTGAACGCGAAAACCAAACCTTCCAGTATACTTTGCGTTACAAAGGTCGTTTAAGCCAAGTTCCTGAATTTGAGAATATAGTTATTAAGGCTAACGACGATGGTACAATCATCCGCTTAAAGGATGTGGCTCGCGTTGAATTGGGCCGTATGACCTACTCGTTTGCTGGTAAGGTTAATGGCCATAAGGCTGTTACCTGTATGGTATCGCAGATGGCAGGATCAAATGCTACTGAAATTATTCAGGACTGCGAAAAGTTGCTCGACGAAACACAGAAGACATTGCCCCAAGGTATGAAGATTACCGTGGCACAAAATGTCAACGACTTCCTCTTTGCCTCTATCCACGAGGTTATTAAGACCCTTATCGAGGCATTTATCCTCGTGTTTATTGTGGTGTATATCTTCTTGCAGGATATGCGAAGCACCATTATCCCATCGGTTGCTATCCCCGTAGCATTGATTGGTACTTTCTTTGCGCTCTACATTATTGGCTTCTCAATTAACTTGCTCACCCTCTCGGCTATGGTGCTTGCCATTGCGATTGTAGTGGACGATGCCATTGTGGTGGTTGAAGGTGTACATGCCAAGTTGGACCAAGGCTATACTTCGGCACGTAAGGCTTCAATCGATGCCATGCGCGAATTAGGCTCGGCTATCGTTTCAATTACCTTGGTTATGATGGCAGTGTTCGTGCCCGTAAGCTTTATGTCGGGTACCTCGGGTGTGTTCTACCGTCAGTTTGGTTTGACCATGGCAATTGCCATTGGTTTCTCTGCATTGAACGCCCTTACCCTCTCTCCTGCCCTTTGTGCCATTTTGCTGAAGCCACACAAGGCTCATGGCGAGGAAGAAGAATCGCTCAAAGAACGTATGGGCAAGGCTTACAAGGCTGCTGGCAGAACCATGTATCAGCGCTATGCTGAGAGCATCGGTCGCATTCTGCACCCCAGCCTCACTCTCATCTTGGTCATCATCTCTATCATTGGTTTGATTTTTGGTGGTTTCAACTTCAGTTCCCACCCCGTAATCACCATTATCCTCTCTATCGTAGCCATCATGGCATTCATTGGTTTGACTACGAAGAAGTTCCAAAACGCATTCGAGAATTCGTTTGAAAACATCTTGAAGTCGTACAAGAAGAAGGTGCTCATCTTCATTCAGCGTCCTTGGCTCTCACTCGGTTTGGTAACGGGTAGTATTGCCTTGCTTATTTGGATGATGAACATTACACCTACAGCCATGGTGCCTGCCGAAGATACGGGTACGATTATGGGTGTTGTGACTATGCCTCCTGGTACCTCGCAAGACCGCACTGAAGCTTACCTTAACAAGGTTGACAGCTTGGTACGTTCATGTCCTTCTGTCGAAATTAGCACCATCGTCTCGGGTTACTCATTCATTGGTGGTCAAGGTCCTTCTTACGGTTCATTCATCATCAAGTTGAAAGATTGGGAAGAACGTTCGATGAAGGAAAGTTCAACTGTTATCTTTGCCAACCTCTACCTTCGCTCACGCGATGTGTTTAAGGATGCTCAGGTACTCTTCTTCCAGCCGCCTATGATTACAGGTTATGGTGTAACCAATGGTTTCACCCTCAATTTGCAAGACCGTACGGGTGGCGACTTGAACAAGTTCTACCAAGTAGCTCAAACCTTCTTGGCAGACTTGCAGAAGCGTCCTGAAATTGAATCGGCACAGACAACCTTCAACACCAACTTCCCGCAATACACCATCGATATTGATGCAGCCAAGTGTAAGCGTGCAGGTCTTTCGCCCCGAGACATCTTGACTACATTGCAGGGTTATTATGGTGGTCTTTACGCATCAAACTTCAACCGTTTCGGTAAGATTTATCGTGTAATGATTCAGGGTGAACAAGCTGATCGTGCTAACCTCGAAAGTCTTTACAAGATTAAGGTGCGCAACGGCTCAGAAATGGCTCCTATCACAGAGTTCATGACGATTACCCCAACTTATGGTCCTGACAACATCAACCGTTTCAACATGTACACCTCTATGGCTGTGAATGGTAACCCTGCAAGTGGTTACACCTCTGGTCAGGCCATTAAGGCGATTGAAGAAGTTGCAGAAAAGAGTTTGCCCACGGGTTACTCATTTGAGTTCTCAGGTCAGACACGCGAAGAACAACAAAACTCTGGTAGCACCACGGCTATTGTGTTTGTACTCTGCTTCGTCTTCATCTACCTCTTGTTGGCTGCACAGTACGAGAGCTACATGCTTCCGTTTGCCGTATTGCTTTCAGTACCCTTCGGTCTTGCAGGTTCGTTCCTCTTCATTCAGGGCGTAGGTGCTATCAATAGCATTGTACCTATCTTTGGTGAAGCCGCTAATAACATCTACGTGCAGATTGCATTGATTATGTTGATGGGTCTGTTGGCTAAGAATGCCATCCTTATTGTAGAGTTCGCTCTCGAACGTCGCAAGATGGGTATGAGCATCTCTTGGGCTGCCGTGTTGGGTGCTGGTGCTCGTTTGCGTCCTATCTTGATGACTTCTTTGGCAATGATTATTGGTTTGTTACCTTTGATGTTCTCATTTGGTGTAGGTGCTAACGCAAACCGCTCACTCGGTACTTCTGCTATCGGCGGTATGTTGATTGGTATGATTTTCCAGATCTTCATCGTTCCTTCATTGTTCGTTATCTTTGAATATCTACAAGAAAAGATTAAGCCCATCACTTGGGAAGATATGGACAATAGCGAAGCAAGCTCTGATATTGAACAGTATACTAAATAATTTAAGTATTAAGTATTAAGTATTAAGTATTACATTCTTATGAGATGCTTATGAGATGCTTATGAGAAGCTTAGGAGATGCTTAGGAGATGCTTAATGTAATATAAGTAAATGAGGTTCTTTTGAAGAACTTCGGTATTAAGTATTATATCACAACGAGGTACACACCTTGCAATGTAATACTTAATACTTATTACTTAATACTTAATATTTTACCCTTGTTATTATGAACAAATTATTTCCTATTATAGGTTGCACACTTCTGATGGCAAGCTGCACGGGAATCTATAAAAACTATGAGCGCCCGCAGAACTTGACTCAGAACATTGACAGTCTCTACCGCAACACTACCGAAAATGTGGTGAAAGCAGACACTGCCAATTATGGCAACACACCTTGGCAACAGGTGTTTACCGACCCGCAACTGCAAACGCTCATCAATAAGGCTCTTGCCAACAACACCAACTTGCTTAATGCCGACCTTAACATTCAGCAAATTCAAGCTGGACTGAAAATGGAACGCTTGGCTTACTACCCAAGCATTGCCTTCCAACCCCAAGGTAGTATGACAAGCTGGGACTTTAACAAGGCAAGCAAAACTTACGCATTCCCCATTGCAGCAAGTTGGCAATTCGGTTCTATGGGTACAATTCGCAACACCAAGAAGCAGTACGAAATGAACCTCGAAATGACGAAAGCTGCAAAACAGGCTACACGCACTGCTATTATTGCAAACGTTGCGAACCTCTACTACACCTTGCAGATGCTCGATGAACAGCTCAAGACTACACAAGCTACTATCAAAATCTGGGCTGAGAACGTACGTGCTATGGAGGCTATGAAAGAAGGTGGCATGACAACGCAAGCTGCTGTGTCACAAGCAAAGGCTAACTACTATAACTTGCAAGGCACGGTTCCCACACTGAAGAATAGCATTACGCAAACTGAGAATGCACTTTGCACATTACTTTGCGAAGCTCCCCACAACATCAGCCGTGGTGCATTCAATGCCGACAACTTCCCTGCACAATATGCCATTGGCATGCCTGTTCAACTCTTGGCTAACCGCCCCGACGTACATGCTGCCGAAATGAAGATTGCCGCTGCATTCTATGGCGTAAACATTGCTAAATCTGCCTTCTACCCCTCGCTCAACATCACAGCACAAGGTAGCTGGACTAACAATGCGGGTATGATTGTTAATCCAGGTAAGATTTTAGCAACATTGCTCGGTTCTATTACGCAACCCTTGTTTACAAATGGCAAATTAAAGGCAAACTTAAAGATTACGCAGTTGCAATATGAAGCTGCGCAGAACGACTTTAAGTCTACCCTTCTTAATGCAGGACAAGAGGTAAGCAATGCCTTGGCACAATATCAAGCTGCTGCTCAAAAGGAAGAAGCTTGCAAACTGCAAGTGGCTGAACTTACCACGGCACTCGACAACACCAAGATGCTCTTCCAACACAGCACAGGTACCTCATATCTTGAGACACTTACTGCCCAGCAGAGCCTTATCCAAGTTCAGTTGTCGCTCATCTCTGACAAATTCGACAAGGTGCAAGCTGCCATTAACCTCTATCAGGCTCTTGGCGGTGGACGCGAAGTTGAAACAAACAATAATAACTAACCGGCTAGAACTAAGTTAAAAGGTTATACGCTTGTTTTGAGTTTTAGGGGTAGACTTTTATAACTAAAAGTTTAAAGTTTAAACTTGAAAATTCAAAACAAGTAAATAATACTTAGTGATAAGCTCAAAAAACAATTCCATGATCAGTCCATTAGCATACGTTGACCCTGCTGCTCAACTGGGTCAGAACGTTGAAGTAGGTCCTTTTGCCTACATCGAAAAAGGCGTAATCATTGGCGACAACTGTGTTATCAAGGCACACGCCAGCATCTTAGAAGGTACCACTATGGGTACAGGTAACACAGTTTACCAAAATGCTGTAATTGGTGCAACCCCTCAGGATTTCCATTACGTTAAGGGTACACCCTCGAAGGTAATTATTGGCAACGACAACCATATCCGCGAGAATGTTGTGATTGCTGGTAGCACCTACGATGATAAAGCTACCATCATTGGCGATGGCAACTTTATTATGGATCGCGTACACATCTGCCACGATGTACACATCTTTAATAAGTGTGTAGTTGGCATTGGTGCCTGCATTGCAGGTGAAAGCGAAATTCACGATTGCTCTATTCAGAGTACAGGTGTTGTGGTGCAACAACATGTTCGTGTAGGTCGCTACTCACTCATTCAGAGTGGTTGCCGCGTACAAAAGGATGTTCCACCCTACGTTATTCTTGGTGGCAACCCTGCTGCATACAATGGCGTGAACGCTGTGGTTTTAAAGCATGTCAACACAACTGACCGCATCATTCGTCACATTGCCAATACTTACCGCATCATTTACACAGGCAACTTTAGCCTTGAAGATGCTGTACTGAAAATTCCCGAACAAATTCCCATGAGCGATGAAATTCATAACATCCTCAACTTTGTTAAGGGTGCTAAGCATGGTATTGTGCGCCACATTAAGGAAGACTAATTCTGTCTTTTACAATCATAACGGATACAATCCTCACAAAGGTTTGTATCCGTTATTTTTATTTCTCAATGAAAAAGCATTTGAAGAAAAGCCTTACTCTATTCGTCTAAAAAATGAGAGAGCGTGGGCAATGGAAAATGTTCTTTACTCACATCAATTTGCAAGCAATCCTTCAGTTCTTTATAAGGAACCAGAACATGGAATTCACCATCTGCAAAACAACCTGCTTGGTAAGGATGAAGTGTACTAACAATTCCTTGAGGCATCACTGCCATGTGTTGAAACAGTGTGGCAGAATCATATTTATTGGATGACTTCTCGCAAGTGCCACTCCAAGAAGCACAAACAGAATATAAAATCAGGAACAAACCCCAAGTTTAACTCAGAAAATATCGTTTTTGCCACATTTTGTTTGCATAATTCAACAAAAAGCTCTACCTTAGTCCCCATCATGCAAGAGTTTATTAAGAAATGACAACATTTGCATAACAGAAAAAGATCAATACACATGTCTGACATGCTAAAACTCGGCATTCTCGTAGCAGGACTTTGCATTACACTTGCTGCGTGCAACACGCGGAATAAGTCGGCTTGCAACATCCATCCAACTGACTTGCGCGAAGGGGATGTGATATTCAGACGAGGCACTTCAGCCAATAGCAGAATGGTAACTCTGCTACAAGGCTTTTACTCACACGTGGGCATTGTGGCAGACTGTAGTGGCAAAGGAGATTTACGCATTCTGCATGCTGTGCCCGATGAACCTGACTTTCCAGGCGACTACGACCGCATAAAGATGGATAGACTCGAAACATATCTCTCGCCCAAACGTGCCGAAGCTGCTTGCTTGATGCGACAAAACAATGCACAAGCAGCACACCAAGCAGCCTGTCATGCCCTGCGACTTTGGAAAAAAGGTATTCGTTTTGACGCACAATACAACGAGCAAGACACCACCGAAATGTATTGCACCGAATTTGTGGCATACGTTTACAAGCAAGCGGGCATTGACATTGCTGGTAACAAACGAGACACAATTCAAACCCCATGGTTCAGTGCAAAATGCCTTATGCCTTACCATTTGCAACAGTGCAAAAAACTTAAGCGTGTTTTAAGCTACTAAGGTCATAATAATCATAACACATAAATTACAAACTCCTAAAATACCAACATCATGAAAACAATTCTCAGAATGCTGGCTGTTGTCAGCGCAGTGGTATGCATGGTGCTTTTTGCAGCCTCATGTAGTTCACAATCTTCACCCAAAGACGTGGCAAACCAAGCTATGGAATACATGAAGAAGGGTGACATCGACAAGTTTCTTGACTTGCTCTACGTTACAGAAGACACAAGTGCCGAAGAAGTAGAACGTGGCAAAGCTCTAATTAAGGCGATGTTCGAAGGCAAAGCTAAAGCCCAATTGGAAAAGAAACAGGGCATTAAGAGCTACGAGGTTACCGATGAAAAAATGAATGAAGAAGGTGACCAATGCAAGGTTTACTACAAGGTGGTTTATGGTGATGGTTCTGAAAACGAAAAGACCGTTTCCACCCAAAAAGACAAAAACGGAAAATGGTGGATTAAACTATAAAGAAGCCACTCCGTTAGTTTGCTAACATGAAACAAGGATGAAGCGGACATTTCTCTGTATTTGAGAAATGTCCGCTTATCATAAAAATGTTGTGTTCAATTTAATTTTATTTTGAACACCTACTTATTCTTAATAACTTTTCAATCATACCAGTACCACTTTAATACCACCCTAATTGGTACTGGAGTTTCAGTTAGGTGGTACTGGAGTTTCTATCAAATGATACTGGAGTGTTACTTAGATGGTACTGGGACAGCAATTAAATAAGATTATTGCAACACTTATATCATACGAATTAGGCAATCTAATTGATTACCGGTGTTGTTTTTATTAAAGTTCATCGAAAAACAAAGTTCCTTAAACTATTTCTATACAATATCTTGTAACATTTCAAACATTCTTTGTAATATTGCAATTGAATAATCACAAAAACAAATAAAAAACGATGAAGGATAATCTTGCTTATCGCGCTGCCGATAATCGTTACGATTTGGCAGATAAAATATATGCACGATGTGGACGCAGTGGTGTGTTACTGCCACGCATTTCGTTAGGACTGTGGAAAGGATTTGGAGCTACACGTCCCCTAAACGAAAGTATGCGCATGATTCATTATGCCTTCGACCACGGCATTACACACTTTGACTTAGCTAATAATTACGGACCTCCGTATGGCTCGGCAGAGGAAACTTTCGGGGTTATTATGGAACAAAGCATGCGCCCTTATCGCGATGAAATGTTTATAGCAACCAAGGCTGGCTATGACATGTGGCCTGGACCTTACGGAAATTGGGGATCACGCAAATACCTAATGGCAAGTCTCGACCAAAGTTTGCAACGTATGAAACTTGACTATGTAGACTTGTTTTACTCACACCGCTACGACCCCAACACCCCACTCGATGAAACACTGCAAGCACTGGTTGATGTGGTGCGACAAGGCAAGGCATTGTATGTGGGTATTTCGCGTTGGCCTTTAAAGGCTTTGCAATATGCAGCACAATACTTAAAGGCACACGACGTGCCATTGCTTACCTACCAAGGACGTTTCAACTTATTGGACCGTGCGGTAGAAGACGAAGGTATTTTGCAAGAGGTAGAAAATATAGGTTGCGGATTTGTAAGTTTTTCACCGCTGGCACAAGGCTTACTAACCGAACGCTATCTACACGGAATTCCTGCCGACTCGCGCATGCGCACAGATGTTACCCTAAAGGAGTCTGCGCTCACGCCCCAACTTTTTGAACAACTCAACCAACTCAAAGCAGAGGCCGAAGCAGTAGGTCTTACTTTGCCACAATATGCCTTGCAATGGATACTCAACCACCCCACCGTTACAAGCGTAATTGTTGGAGTGAGCAAGGTTGAACAGTTAAAGGAAAATCTTGCATTGTTAACAGATAATTAGGTTAGCGCACGAAACATTGATAATTCAATCAATGTTTCGTGCGAAAAAAAGTGGATTTTGAACACCCTAACAAATAATCCCCAATAACAAACTTTCTTACTTAAACCATGTTTTGTCGCAGAAAGCACGTAGTATTCACAAAAAAATTACTACTTTTGCGGTCAAACAACGAAAAAAAGAAAGAAAGCTATGCTTACTATCAAACAAATCACTGACGATAAAGAAGCCGTAATTCGCGGCTTAGAGAAGAAACATTTTAAGGGAGCACGCGAGGCTATCGACCAAGTGCTCGCCTACGACAATAAGCGCAAAGAGGCTCAGGGTGAGCTCGACAGCCTCAATGCTCAAGTTAAGGTGCTCTCAAAGAGCATTGGTGGCTTGATGAAAGAAGGCAAAAAGGAAGAGGCTGAAGAAGCTAAGAAACAAGTTGCTGACATCAAGGTAAGAAGCAAGGAACTTGAAGAAATCATGAAGCAGGCTGACGAGGACAAGCGCAATTTGCTCTACACCATTCCTAACGTCCCCTACGACATTGTTCCCGAAGGTACTTGTGCTGAAGACAACTTGGTGGTAAAAACTGGCGGTCATGACACAGTATTGCCTAAAGACGCTCTTCCCCACTGGGAATTGGCAAAGAAATATAACCTCATCGACTTCGACTTAGGTGTGAAAATCTCAGGTGCCGGTTTCCCCGTTTATATTGGCATGGGTGCTCGTTTGCAGCGTGCTTTAATCAACTTCTTCCTCGATGAAGCTCGCAAGGCTGGCTACACTGAAATTATGCCTCCCACCGTGGTTAACGCAGCTTCAGGTTTTGGCACAGGTCAGTTGCCCGATAAGGAAGGTCAGATGTATCACTGCGAGGTAGACGATCTCTATCTTATCCCCACAGCTGAGGTTCCTGTAACCAACATCTACCGCGATGTTATTTTGAACGAGGATCAACTCCCCATCAAGAACTGCGCTTACACACAGTGTTTCCGTCGTGAAGCTGGTAGCTATGGTAAAGATGTTCGCGGTTTGAACCGTTTACACGAGTTTTCAAAGATTGAAATTGTACGCATTGACACACCCGAACACTCCGAGCAATCACACCAAGAGATGTTGGCTCACGTAGAAGGTTTGTTGCAGAAGCTTGAATTGCCCTACCGCATTCTTCGCCTTTGCGGTGGCGACATGAGCTTTACTTCTTCAATTTGCTACGACTTTGAGGTTTACAGCGAAGCACAAAAGCGTTGGTTGGAAGTAAGTTCAGTTTCAAACTTCGACACCTACCAAGCCAATCGTTTACAATGCCGCTATCGTGGTGCTGACAAGAAGATACAGCTTTGCCACACACTCAATGGTTCAGCACTTGCATTGCCCCGCATCGTTGCAGCCTTGCTCGAAGACTTCCAAACTCCTGAAGGTATCCGCATTCCTAAGGCTCTTCAACCTTACATGGGTTGCGACATGATTAAGTAAACTACTACTAAAACATGAGAATGTGCTAATGCGCTGCGGCAATCTAACGTTTTTAACAGACAAACTTATTGCCGCAGCGTCATTAGCACACTCGTATTTTAGCACATAAAAAGAAAACACTATGCGCCTTCTATCCATTGACTACGGAAAAAAACGAACGGGCATTGCAGTGACAGATCCAGCGCAAATCATTGCCAACGGACTAACTACGGTAGACACGCAAGACTTGCTAAAATTCTTGATTGACTACGTGGAACGCGAGCCAGTGGAAAGGTTTGTGGTGGGACTACCCACTCAACCCAATGGTCAACCAAGCGAAAACCAAGCGCGTGTACTGAAATTTACAGAAAAGCTCAAAAAGGCTTTGCCTCAAATACCTATTGAGTTTTACGACGAACGCTTTACTTCTGTTCTTGCTCATCGTGCCATTATGGATAGTGGCATTGGCAAAAAACGCCGACAAAACGATAAAGGATTGGTTGACGAAATTAGCGCTTGCATTATTCTGCAAAACTATATGGAAGGACATTCGGCACAAAATAATATGCCCGACCTCCCTCCCATGCCTAATTGGTAATTTTTTTTGGAATGCCTTTCTCTATATATAATAGGTTGCAATTTTAAAATACACTCCTATATATATAGGTAGCTAATTCAAAAAATTCTCCCAAAGATAGTTTAGTGTGCAAATTCAAAACCTCCGCAACAACAATTAAATAAATGATTCTCCCCATCTATACTTACGGTATGCCCGTTCTTCGTAAAGAAGCAGAAGACATTACCCCCGACTATCCCGAACTGAAGGAACTAATTGCCAACATGTTCGAAACCATGTACCACAGCGATGGTGTTGGATTAGCAGCACCACAAATTGGCAAAGCCATCCGCGTGGTAGTAATTACGCTCGATCCCCTAAAGGAAGATTTTCCTGAATACGCCGACTTTAACAAGGCATATATCAATCCACACATTTTGGAATTTGACGACTCAAAAACCGAGTCAATGGACGAAGGTTGCTTGAGTTTGCCTGGTATCAACGAACCCGTACGCCGTCCCACACGCATCCACGTAAAATATATGGATGAAGACTTCAACGAACACGACGAATGGGTTGAAGGTTTCTTGGCTCGCGTAATGCAACATGAGTTCGACCACTTAGATGGTCATCTCTTTATTGACCGCATATCGCCCCTTCGCAAACAAATGATTCGCAGCAAATTGGGTCAAATGCTGAAAGGCAAATTCCGTTGCGCTTACAAAGTGAAAAGCCCTAAGAAGTAATCTTCACAAAAATGTCCTTTAAACTCCCCCTACATATTACGGCACAAAGGCATTGCTTTAAACTCAAAGCAAGCCTCTGTGCCGTAGTCTGTTTTTTAGCCCTACTACCCCTACGTGTGTCAGCACAGATTGATGCTGAGACTGTTACCAACATGGGGCGTAATGCCTTGAGTGTGGACGACTACCTCACCGCCATTCATTATTTTAACCAGGCCATTGAGAGCAAGCCCTATTTGGCATCGCCCTACTACTACCGAGCATATGCCAAATTTACACTCGAGGACTACCGCGGTGCCGAAACTGACTGTAACAAAAGCATTGAACTCAATCCCTTCATTGCTGAGGTTTATCAGTTGCGTGGACTTTGCCGCGTACACACCGAGGACTTTAAAGGTGCCATTGCCGACTACACAAAAACGCTTAAAGAGAAACCCGACGACCAAGCCTCGCGCTACAACCGCGCCCTGTGCTACATGCAACTCAAGCAATACGACAATGCCGACAAAGACTTACAGTTTATACTCAAAAAATGGCCCAAAAACTACCGTACCTATTTGGTAAAAGCACAAAGTTTGCTCGAACAAAAAGATACCCTAAAAGCCATGGAATGGGTTGACCAACTGCTCAGTAAAAATCCACGCGAGGGCAGTGCTTGGAGTTTTAAAGGACGCTACGAACTGAGCAAAGAACACTACGCATTAGCAGACTCGTGCTTAACACAAGCCATTCTCTACCAGCCCAACGACTTTGAACTCTACATAGCTCGTGCGCAAGCTCGCCACGCTCTGGGCAAATTTGGATTAGCCATTAACGACTACGACCAAACCATCACCTTGCAGCCCAATCACTTTGTGGCACACTACAATCGTGGTTTGCTACGTTCGTTTGTAGGTGATTTAAACCGAGCCATTGAGGACTTTGACTTTGTTATAAAAACAGAGCCCAACAACACATTAGCACGCTACAACCGCGCCCAACTACGTCAGCAAGTAGGCAACTACAAAGGTGCCATTGCCGACTACACCAAGCTTATTAAAGCTTATCCCAACTTTATGTACGGCTACTTGCAACGTGCTGAATTGCGCCGCAAAATTGGAGACATACGTGGTGCACAAAACGATGAAACAGTAGTGGCACGTCGCAACCTCGACCTTACCTTTGGTCGTGCACGTCCACTGCAACGCACCAAGGTACGTCTACGCTCCGACCATGAGTTAGATAAATACCAACAACTTGTGCAAGAAAATGCAGACACAGCACGCAATGTGTTTGGCAACTTCTACGGCAAAGTGCAAAATGAGAAAGTAGAAGCCGACTTGTTACCCATGTACGCCCCAGCCTTTGCCAACATTCAGTTGCACGGATACCGTTCGGTAGGTTTTATGACAGAAATGAACCGCTACAAGCATGCCAACACCTCGTATAGAGCTTACATGCTCACAGCCAACATTGAAACAGGCAGTGCACAGAATGCTGAAAGCGATGCACGACAATACGAACGTACCGAGCAACAATGTTCCGTTCTGGAGCGATTACTCATTCAGTCATCTATAGCCTTGGCAAAATACGACTACACCTCAGCACTCAACGAGGCAAACCAAGCTGTGCAGACCGACTCCACCTCGGTAGTAGCACTGCTGCAACGCAGCAACGTGTTAATGCGTAAGGCGAATGCCACGAACACCGAGGCTACCATGCGCGATGCCTACTTACAAATGGCTATTGCAGGACTCAAAACGGCAGAGCGCTTAGCACCCACCAACGCCTATGTAGCTTACAACATGGGCTGCGCTTTAGCAAGCAAGCATAGTACGCAAGCAGCCATCGATGCCTTTACACAAGCCCTTCAGCTTGACGAGCGTTTGCCCGAAGCCTACTACAACCGTGCCTTGCTCTACGTCCAACTCAACCAAAAGGAAAAGGCTTATGCCGACTTGAGCCGCGCAGGTCAATTAGGACTTTACAAGGCTTATGCCCTTATTAAACAAATAAAACAATAAGTTGGAGTAGGTTTTTAAATTATCATATCAATACAGAAAAGCCTCTGTTTATTTGAACACCTACTCAAAACATCCTAATAATCAATTCCTAATAATCAACCCCAATACTCATGCGAAAAACAGTGTTATTAACCATGGCAGCCGCTTCAATAATGGCTTGCTATGCACAAAAGAGCCACACACCTTATTGGCTCGACCCTGCTGCCAACCGCATTGGCACAGAGGTTCCACGATCTGATTTCTTTGCCTACGAATCGGCTAACTTAGCTGCTGCTGGCAATAAGCAAACATCTGCTCGTTACCTCTCACTCGAAGGTAAATGGAAATTTAAGTTCGCAAAGAACCACAACGATGCACCCGCAAAGTTCTACGAAAAGAACTTCGACGACTCAAACTGGGAAGACTTCCCCGTGCCTGGACTCTTTGAACTGAATGGACACGGCGACCCCACCTACAAAAACGTAGGCTACGCTTGGGCCACACAGTTTGAGCCTAATCCACCCTATGTTGAAGAAAAGAACAACTATACGGGCTCGTATCGTAAGGAAATTGTTATTCCAGGAAATTGGAAAAACGAAAAAATTTACCTCCATGTAGGTTCAGCCACTTCAAACCTTAGCGTTTGGGTAAACGGCAAGTTTGTGGGATACAGCGAGGACTCCAAATCGGCTGCAGAGTTTAACCTCACCCCCTACCTCACCCCTGGCAAGAAAAACCTCATTGCCATGCAAGTGATGCGTTGGTGCGATGGTTCTTATTTCGAGGACCAAGACTTTTGGCGTCTCACAGGTATTGCACGCGAGGTTTACCTTTACGCCCGTCCGCAAAGTCACATCTCAGACGTGTTTATTACTCCCGACCTTACCGACAACTACACCAATGGTGTGCTCTCAGTGAAGCTTAATAGCACTGCATGCAAAGGCAAAACTGCCATACTCACTTTGAAAGACAAGGCTGGCAAGGTTGTAAAAAACGAGCAAGTGCGCTTGAACAACGAAAACGTTGTGAAGTGGACCATTAACAATCCGCTAAAGTGGACTGCTGAAACTCCCAACCTCTACAAACTGAGCATCGACCTCATGGACGGTTCAAAACTTTTGGAGAGCATTGAGCAAAATGTAGGTTTCAGAAAAGTTGAAATTAAAGATGCCCAACTGCTTGTTAATGGTCAACCCGTGCTCATTAAGGGTGTAAACCGCCACGAAATGGACCCCGATGGTGCCTACGTTGTAAGCACTTCGCGCATGGTGCAAGACATTCAGTTGATGAAACAACACAACATCAACGCTGTGCGCACTTGCCACTATCCCAATGACCCACGTTGGTATGACCTTTGCGACCAATATGGCATTTACGTAATGGCAGAGGCAAACATTGAGTCGCACGGCATGGGTTACGGCGAAAAGACATTGGCACGCGTACCTCGTTACGAGCAAACTCACTTAGAACGCAACCGCAACAACACTTACATCCTTAAAAACCACCCCAGCATCATTAGCTGGAGTCTTGGCAATGAGGCTGGCTATGGCATAAATATGGAAAAGGCATACGACATGGTCAAAGCCTTCGACCCCTCGCGTCCCATACACTATGAGCGTGCCTTGCAGGAGCGTGGAACAGACATTTACAGTGAAATGTATTTGCCCTACGACAACTGCGAGAACTATGCCAAACGTAAGGACATTACCCGTCCGCTCATTCTTTGCGAATACGCTCATGCCATGGGTAACTCTGAAGGAGCCTTCGACGAATATTGGAAGTTAGTGCGCAAGTACCCCCACTTCCAGGGCGGCTTTATATGGGACTTTGTAGACCAAGGTTTACGCGGCAAAAATAAGCAGGGCAAAGAAATCTACACCTATGGTGGCGACTACGGACGTTACCCTGCCAGCGACCACAACTTTAATTGCAATGGTCTGTTCAACCCCGACCGTGTGGCACATCCCCATGTTGACGAAGTGGACTACAACTACCAAAACATTTGGACCACATTAACCGACAACACAAAGGGCGTAGTAGATGTTTACAACGAAAACTTCTTTACCACGCTCAACAATGTTTCGCTCAACTGGACGTTGCTTTGTAATGGTGAACAGGAGGCAGCAGGCACTGTAGCTAACCTTCAAGTTGCACCCCAAGCACACAGCAGCGTAACACTGGAGGGGTTCCCGAAAATTGATGCTAAACGCGGTGAATATGTGTTGCAGTTAGACTATCGCCTAAAGCAAAACGAACCATTGCTTGAAGCTGGACACATTGTGGCACGACAAGAATTTGCTTTAAGCAGCTACCACTTCCCCACCCTTAGCGACACGCAAAGTGCCACACCGATGCAACCTACTGTAGTAGGCAAAAAGAAGGCTCCCGCCTTGGTGAATAAGGAAGAACAATTAGCTTGCATAACCCTCTCAGCCAACAACACATCAGTAACCATCAACAAGCAAACGGGTTTAATAGACTACTTAGACGTTAATGGCAAACCGATGTTTGAGGAAGGCTATTCACTGAAGCCCGACTTTTGGCGTGCTCCAACCGACAACGACTATGGCGCATCATTGCAAAAAGTGTTAGGAGCTTGGCGCGACCCCGAGATGAAGCTCACCAGCCTCACCGATACCTTACAAGGCATTTGTCGCACCGTTGTGGCAACCTATAACATGCCAACCGTCGATGCCAACCTCACGCTAACCTACACGCTCAACACCACAGGTCAGCTAATGGTTTCGCAGCAACTCAAGGTTAATCCGCAGGCAAAGGCTAAGCCCGTGTTGCCTCGTTTCGGAATGACATTAGTAATGCCACAGGCATTCGACCACATTCACTACTATGGTCGTGGACCTATTGAAAACTATTGGGATCGCCACACATCAACCTTCTTAGGTATTTACGATCAGAGCGTGGCAAGCCAATACTCTCCCTACATTCGTCCACAAGAAAGTGGTAATAAAACCGATGTGCGTTGGTGGAGCATTTACAATGCTTCAGCAGGTGAAGGACTTACCTTCACAGCTCCTGAGCCTTTAGAAATGGCATCGTTGAACTATCTGACCTCCGACCTCGATGGTGGACCTGTTAAAGAAGCGAAGCAAATGCACTCGGGCGACCTCACAGCACGTCCCTTCACCGTTGTACACATTGCACAGCGTCAAATGGGCTTGGGCTGCATCGACTCTTGGGGTGCTTGGCCACTTGGCAAATACCTCATTCCCTATGCCGACCACAGCTTCTCGTTTATTATTACACCTGGAGTAAAGTAATTTAGACCCCATAAAAAATAATTGGATAGCGTTTCACTGCGCTATCCAATTATTTTTTTATACCCCCATTTTGTCCTCTATAATCAAACACCCGGGTTTACGGGTGACTTCTATTTACCAACAAAAAAGCACTTGAAACTCTTGTAAAGTTCCAAGTGCTTTTTTGAGCCGAAAGCGGGACTCGAACCCGCGACCTATTCATTACGAATGAATTGCTCTACCAACTGAGCTATTTCGGCTGAGCATTTTTGAGAGCCTCTTGTCGGATTCGAACCAACGACCCCGAGATTACAAATCACGTGCTCTGGCCAACTGAGCTAAAGAGGCGGGTGGGTAAGCTAACTGCATCGCGTCGCTACAACCTGTTACCTTTGCTGCGGTCAAGCCCTGGAGGATTCACAGGGAGCTGACCGTGCAGCACTTACCCATGTAATAAATAGCAAATCGGAAACGTTTCCTTATTTAAAAGGCATCCCTTTCGTTTTTGCGAGTGCAAAGATAGTTTTTTATTTTTACCGCACCAAATAAAAGTACGTTTTTTTACCATCTTCATTACAAATTCATCAGAAGTCTACTTTCAAGCCCAATGAGAGGAGTTCGTTAAACTCAAAGTTCGACTGATCTTTGTTACGTTTGCGGCTATCATCAAAGCGCGGATAAAGGAAGATGCGTGCCGAAAGATAGCGGTTGATAGAGAAGTTAAAGGTATTTTCCCACTCCACTTGTGTCGACGAGTAGTCAGTAAAGTAGTAAATACGTCCCGACCATCGCACATTTTTAAAGATATCCCAAGTGTAGTTAGCGGTAATATTCGAACCATATTCCCACTTAGTATGTTTTCCCTCGTCCAAACCAAACGAAGTGACGAGTGAAGAACGCCCCACATATTTAAGTTTCACAGCAACGGGCGAAAGTGTTGCATTCACGTTAAATCGATTATTCTTGGTGCGATACTGATAGTCCATACCAACAGAGAGCAACGACTCAAAAGGCGACATAAAGTCGGAGTAAACCTTTTTATCGTTCGCTTTATAACCTTTGTAAAACTGCGTCCAGCTTTGCAACATCACCGTGTAATACCAATGTTTCACGGCTCGCAAACCCAATTTATTGGTTAAACGCAACAAGTCGGAGTTGGTTTTATATTTATGTTCATCATCGTTATGTGAAGTTTGAAAACCAAGCTTCATTTCAAGTTTATTGTCAAAGGTTATCTTTTGGCGATTATTAAAGTTCGCCTGCAAAATGGTTTCAGCCAAGAGCGCATTGTGACTTTCACCGCCTTTATACCAGTTATCTGAAACATAGTTCTGAGTAAACTGCAGCGAAAAATTGGTTTTGAAAGTCCAAAAATTTGGTTTTGTGGCTACAATATTCCAATCGCCTTCGTTCCCCATTATAATAGGAGTAACCTCTTCGGTTTGAGCAATGGGACCTGGAGTAAATTCAGACTTGGGAGAATCGAGTTTTTTTTCGAGATTGCGCTGACTAACATTACTCAAGTTAAGAGCTTGCGCTGGATGTTGCAAACAAGCAGTGGCAAGCAACACATCGGTTATCGACTGCATGGTGCGCAAGTAAGAGTAAGACCCTGAAGCACTGAAAAGAGAGGCAAAAGCAGGCGAAAGCGCAAAGTCACTGCCTACGTAAGGAGCATGCGAGACTGCTGAGGGCAACACAAAAAGGCGATGTGTAAGCGCAGGATAAAGCGCTGGATTACCCACTATGGTAGCAAAATAAGGATCGTCCAAGGCAGAGGGCGTGGCTGACGAAATCATCAAATCACCCTGCGCAACAGAATCCAAAGGGGCTTGCTGGCGAGCAAGGCGTCCCAATAAGTCGAGCTTAGCTAAAGTACTGTCGCACAAAATTTGTTGTGGTGTGAGGGAAACATGTTCTTGTTCCACCGCAACGGTGTGGCGCACCTTGGCTGTGCGCGATCGATGAGACTGCGCCATCGCAGACAATCCCATCATAGATAGCACGAGCATAAGTAGCTGAAAGCAACTTACCAAGTTATATTTGTTATGAAATATATGTTTCATCCAATAAAAAGCATTTGTTTTGGCGCGAAGTTACGCATTTATTCTGCAAATTCCTTGGTCAAGTCAATATAATACCATATTTTTGAGCGATTTTTTGCGAAAACTAAGCATTATTCCTTGCTTACGCGCCTAATAGATAGGCTTGAAGGGGCTTTTTCAGCAAAACGTCACTCCTATACTTATCAAACAAATCACACCTATATATAATAAGGGCATTCAACAAATAAAAAGCGATTGCCCACATAAATCACTGATACGATGAGACAGTTAAAAGTTTCAGTCACCATTACCGAACGTAGTGGCGAAGCTATTGAAAGATATTTACAAGACATTAACCGTGAAGAATTAATTACTCCCGACGAAGAAACTGAATTAGCACGCCGCATTCACAAGGGCGATGAACAAGCACTCGAAAAGTTGGTTAAAGCTAATTTACGTTTTGTGGTGAGTGTAGCCAAACAATATTTAGGACAGGGCATAGGACTGATTGACCTTATTAATGAAGGGAATATTGGACTCATTACAGCTGCTCGCAAATATGATGAAACGCGCGGTTTTAAGTTTATTTCGTATGCAGTGTGGTGGATTAGACAGAGCATTTTACAAGCCTTGGCAGAGAATAGCCGTTTGGTACGCCTTCCACTCAACCAAGTGGGTAATGTAAGCAAGGTTAATCGATTTCTCAACAAATTTGTGCAAGAAAATGAGCGTCGTCCGTCGCCCGAAGAAGTTGCCGAAGCCTTAGGTGTGGAAGATGGCAAGATGAACAGTGTGCTATTTTCGGCTGGTCGCCACATCTCTATGGACGCTCCTTTGGTTGAGGACGAGGATAGTTGTTTACTCGACTTAATGACGAACCAAGATAGCGATGTAACTGACTCTGCCTTAATTTCAGAGTCGATGAAGGAAGAAATTCATCGTGCCCTTGATGCGCTCCCCGAACGCGAAGCTGAGGTTATCAAAATGTATTTTGGTATCAATACTCCCGAAATGGGACTTGAAGAAATTGGCCAACACCTCAACCTTAGCCGCGAACGTGTAAGACAAATCAAAGAGAAAGCTTTGATGCTGTTAAGAAATGCACAAATTGGAACGGTGTTGAAAGAATACCTTTAATAATTAAGTATTAAGTGTTAAGTATTAAGTATTACATTCTTGATGAGTTCTAAGTAATAGGTAATACAAACTATAATGCGCCTTGAAAGGGCAAACTGTGCATAGCCCCAGGGCAAGCGAAGCGACACCCTGGGATAAGTAATACATTCTTGACAAGTACTAAGTAATAAGTAACTCAAGTTTCGGATTTAGTCAAGACGGGCTGAATTATCGTGCAAACCGAATACAATCAAGCTTGCTTGAATTGTTGAGGTGCAGCCGATAATGCATAGCAAAGCCCAAAAGCGCCCAGGGCAAGCGAAGCGACACCCTGGGGTTACGGATTGCCATAGCATTGAGCCCTGTAAGGGCAAAAGCATTCAATGTTGGAAAGAGGTATAAAGCACAATGACCATGTTGAAGCATGGTCATTAGCATATTAACACATAAAAAGTGACTTTTATCAATAAAAATTGACTAACTTTGCAGTGCAAAAAAATACGCTACAAACAAGTTAAAAGCAACAATATGAAACAGTATATAAAACTCGTAATGGCCCTATTGCTATTGGCAGTTTCGGCTACACAAGTGACAGAAGCTAAGAGCAATACGCCTAAAAAGACCATTTACGCCTTTGCATACGGCACAAACTTTAATGACTCAACGGCTTACATTTCAGCCATTACAGCACTGCCCAATGTGCAACTCGAACCCAAAACAAAATTTCTGCTATCGCGTAGCCAATACGCTTTGCAACTAAAACAATATTTAGAGAAAAACTATGGCGGACACTTTATGTGTGCCGTGCTTTTCAATACCAAAAAAGATAAACTCGAAAAGCGCTACGTTAAAATGCGCCGAAGTGCTGCTAACAAAAAGGCGAATGTACGCCTTGTGGAAATTCCCGTAACGGACTTTACACTAAAACCCGTAATTGAAACAGAACCCCAACAATAAGCCCACACATACACATGGAAACACTTTTCTTTAAAGTTGCCGACATCCTCTTTACCATTCAAGGCAAAAGTGCAGACGAACTTAAAAAGTTGCTGCCCTCATACGCCCCCTTTAATATTGCAGCTACCGATGCAAAACCTGCATTAAGCTTAACTGTGGAGGATGGAGCTATTGACACAAGTGCAGTGGGCGAAGAACTCGGACAATTTGACTGCGGTGGAAGCAACCACGGCATTTATCGCACTGAGCAAGGCTACAAAATTATTATCAGCACCGTTGAGGGCAACGTAGCAAGTGCCATGCTCACGAATGCTGATTTTTCGGTATGCAAAGTTTCATTATTTGGCAACGATGCCGACCGCCTTTTTGGCATAGGCAACGCCATGATGATAGCCTTTGCCTTTGCTGCAGCCTATTACGACACCATTTTGATGCACGCCTCGGTCACTATGAACGAGGGACGTGGCTACTTGTTCTTAGGCAAGAGTGGCACAGGCAAAAGCACACATTCAAGACTATGGATGAAGCATATTGCTGGTAGCGACTTGCTTAACGACGACAACCCTGCCGTACGCTTCACACCTCAAGGAGCTATTGTTTATGGCACACCATGGAGTGGCAAAACCCCTTGCTACCGCAATTTGCAAGTACCTATTGGTGCCTATGTGCGCCTTGAGCAACACCCCGAAAACATTATCTGTCGCGAAACGCCATTACAGGCATTTGCCTCAATTCTCTCATCGTGCTCAACCATGATGTGGGACAAACCCTCATACCAACACATCACACGCACTGTTGAAAAAGTGGTAACACACGTACCTGTGTTCTACCTTAAATGCCGTGCCGATGCCGAAGCTGCACAACTCAGCCACGACACCATCACTGCATAACCCCATTCATGACGCGAAAGAAAATGGAAAAGCGTATATTACAAGTACCCAACCACATCTTAATTACCGAAATTAAACGCTCTATTGACAACGGACAAAGTGCCACCTTCAGAGTTAAAGGCTTCAGCATGCGTCCGTTTCTTGAAAACGAGCGCGATGTGGTGAAGGTAGAACAAATCGATCCACAACTCATTAAGAAAGGAGATGTGGTGTTGGCTGAAATTCAACCACAAACCTACGTGCTACACCGTGTAGCAGACCGCACAGACAACCAACTGACACTGCGAGGCGATGGCAATGCCTATGGAGTGGAACATTGCACCGACACTGACGTTGTGGGCATCATTACCGCCTTTTATCGCAAAGGGCGCAAAAATGCTGACCTTGTGAGCGGATTGAAATGGAAAATCTACTCTTTGCTCTGGCCCTCTAACTGCTTGATACGACGCGTGTTGTTAGGCATTTATCGCCGACAACCCTTTAGACTGTAAAAGCCTTTTGTAAATAACAAACCCCTCTTTATAACAATGAAACTTAAACCCGGATTTGAACTTCGCGATATCTGTGGCGAAAAAGTGATTATTGCCACAGGTATTGAAAATGTAGACTTTAACCAAATGATTGCACTCAACGAAAGTGCTGCCGAATTATGGCAAGCCGTTGAAGGCAAAGAATTTGATGCACAGACCTTGGCTGATTGGCTCTGCGAGAATTACGAAGTGGAGAGCGCACAAGCACTTGCCGATGCACAGAAATTGATTAGCGACTGGACTGCTCAAGGCATTATCGAAGCCTAATCCCACCTCTCCTCACACACTAAGCAAAAAAATTCTCTTAAAATATTCTTCAAAAAAAATGAAAGAGTTATCCTTGAAGTATGGTTGCAACCCCAACCAAAAGCCAGCACGCATCTATATGGAAGAAGGCGAACTGCCTATTGAGGTGCTTGGCGGACGTCCTGGTTACATCAACTTTCTTGATGCACTGAACGGTTGGCAACTTGTACGCGAACTGTATGCCGCAACAGGTTTACCCGCTGCAGCATCGTTCAAACACGTATCGCCTGCTGGTGCAGCCGTAGGTTTGCCCATGAGCGACACACTTAAAAAGATTTACTTTGTCGACGACATTACCGAGCCCCTCTCACCCATAGCTACAGCCTATGCACGTGCACGTGGTGCCGACCGCATGTCATCATATGGTGACTTCATCTCACTTTCACACACATGCGACAAAGCCACTGCCCTGCTCATTAAGCGCGAGGTGAGCGATGGTATTATTGCTCCCGACTACACCGAAGAAGCGCTCGAAATATTGCGTGCTAAGCGCAAAGGTACATACGTTATCTTGAAGATGGACGTAAACTATCGTCCTGCTCCCATCGAGCACAAGCAAGTGTTTGGTGTTACCTTCGAACAAGGTCGCAACGAAATTGACTTGTCGGGCGACAACCTCTTCGAGAACATCCCTACCGAAAACAAAAACTTCACTGAAGAAGCTAAGCGTGACTTAAAAATTGCACTAATCACACTGAAGTACACACAGTCTAACTCTGTGTGCTACGTAAAGGATGGTCAAGCCATTGGTATCGGTGCTGGTCAGCAGAGCCGCATCCACTGCACGCGTTTGGCAGGTAACAAGGCTGACATTTGGTGGTTACGCCAGCACCCCAAAGTAATGAATTTGCCTTGGGTCGAAAAAATTCGTCGTGCCGATCGCGACAACACCATCGACATTTACATCTCTGAAGATCACGACGATGTGCTTGCTGATGGTGCTTGGCAACAGTTCTTCACCGAGAAGCCCGAAGTACTCACACTCGAAGAAAAGAAGGCTTGGATAGCACAGAACACTAACGTATGCTTAGGTTCAGATGCATTCTTCCCCTTCGGCGATAACATTGAACGCGCTCACAAAAGCGGTGTGCAATATGTAGCACAGGCTGGCGGCAGCGTACGCGACGACCATGTTATTTCAACTTGCAACAAGTATGAAATGGCTATGGCATTCACTGGCATCCGTTTGTTCCACCACTAATTCCTTGCCCCATGCGCAAAGCCTCCGACGATGAAATTACGCAGGCAATGACCGTGGGCATTACCTTTAAAAAGGCAAAGCTCAAACCTGCAACAAACGAGAATAAGGTTAAGACGAAGGCAAAGAAGAAAACGTATATCACCGGACTGCATGGTTCGGGTGCTGCTAAAAAGAAAGCCGACATTAGACAGCGCCGCGCCAATCGTCATAAAAACAAATAGTTTCATAAAACAGTTCATGCCCTACGTTGGGTGTGAACTGTTTTTGTTTTACTGCATAAAATGTTTGCTTTTCAGCACAAAGTTGAGGCTTAAGTAATGTTCAAAAAACAACTCCCGCAGAAATAGGGTCATATTTTTCATTAGAATCTTTCATGCGCCAGCCTCACCCCATTCGGGGTGATATATGGTAGCCAGGTATGTGAATGAGG
>UQPD01000002.1 GCA_900542795.1 uncultured Prevotella sp.
CAAAGTATATTGATATAAATCGTCGTCCAGCAATAGGCTGGACGACAAAGTAATACCACTCAAAAAAAGTAAGTAAACTAACATGTACGAGTAAGTTAACTTAAATCGCCAAGTAAGTTAACATAAATGGCAAAGTAAGTAAACATACTTTTTTTCGACACTTTAGGCTGCTTTGGGGGGAGGACCGATAAAAACTTCCATTTTTCAGAAAACCATCCCCATCATTCCTTTCCTTCCGAAGAGAAAAGAATCAGAACAATCAGCAAAATCCGTATTCAATATCACCCTTTCGAGTCAAGCAGTTAAAAATGTAAAGTTAAATGTTGAAGTTCATTTCCAAAAAAGGCAGACACATTCGTTACAAATGTGTCTGCCTTTTATACAGATATAAATGTGTTAAAACTTTAGATTAGCGAACCACTTTCTGACCGTTTACGATGTAAACACCCTTTTCAGCATTAGCAACACGACGACCGCTGAGATCGTAGATAGTGTTGTTTACCTTTACAGGTACGTAAACATTGTTGATAGCAGTGGGAAGTCCACCTTGCGAAAGGTCCAAGTTAAGTGTTTCGTGAGCACCGATAGTGTACTTCTCAACTTGCTTGCCCAAACGAACAGAAACCTTACGCTCAACGTCTAAGTTGTTGGTGATAGCAGCAGCTGTAGCCTTACCATCAACCCAAGTTTCGTCGACATTGTAGTTACCCTGAGCCTTCAAACCCTTTACGCTACCATTCTTCCATGAAGAAGGCAATGCGGGGAGGATGGTAATAACGTCATCGTAGCTTTGGAGCAACATTTCAGCAACACCACTGGTGCAACCATAGTTACCATCAATTTGGAAGGGTGAGTGCGCATCGAAGAGGTTGTAGTAGCAACCACCTTGACCACCCATGGCGATAACATATGAAGTTGAGTGACGGAGAGCACGCTGCAAGTTGTAGTGAGCCTTATCGCCATCTAAACAACGAGCGTAAGTGTTAGTTTGCCAACCCATTGACCAACCTGTTACGTCACCGTTACGAGCAATCTGGCCGTTATAAGCTGCTTGGAACAACTTCACGCTGTCAGCATCTGTAGCAAATGCGCTAACCTGGTTGAAGGGATAGAGGCACATCAAGTGAGAGAGGTGACGGTGACCAGGATCTGAGAGGGGAAGACCCTTCCACTCAGAGATACAAGTCTTTTTCTGACCATTCCATTCAGCAATGCCAGGATTGTATTCCTCTGTCCAAATGCCCTGATCGAAGTTCTTGTAAAGGTCTTCGAGTTCTGCCATCTGTTCTGCAGTAACCGTAGATTCTGCACCGAGTTCAGCGTAACCTTCGAACAAGTCCTTCAAGCCCTGATAAGCTGTTTGCTGAGCAAAAGCTGTAATTTGATTCCATTCACCATGTTCAGGACTCCATTCGCCAGTAATTACATACTTGCCGTCCTTAGAGTCCTTAGTAGCGAGGCTCTTAGTGAAGAGAGCATTCTGATACATCACGGGAAGTGCCTTCTTGAGGAAATCGCGATCGAGGGTGTACTTGTAGTAGCGATACAAGTGGTCGCAATACCAAGCACCGAGTGTTTTGATGTTGCCATTGCACCAAGTAGAAGTTCCACCAAAGATATTGTTCTCAACAGCAATAGTCCAACCCTTAGCACCATTCTTAACTTTCTTAGCCAAAGCAACCCAAGGAGAGTTAGGAGCAGTTGCCAAGTCGATGATGTTGTAGAGGAAGGGGAGGTGCATTTCGCTGAGGTTTGTGGGGTCAGCGGGCCAGTAGTTCATCTGTACGTTGATGTCAGCATGAACATCGCAATGCCAGAAGTCGGTGTTTGAACGGTCATTCCAAATACCCTGCAAGTTGCTGGGAGCGTGAATTGAGCCATCAAGATTTGCACCTACTGTCATGTAACGACCATACTGGAAGTAGAGACTCTCAAGGTAGAAGGCGTCTGCAGTCTTCTTGTTTTCAGCGTTAGCATTGTAGAACTTGAGGAGATCCTCGGTTGTCTTGTCAGTGCAAACGTCTGCAATGTTGAGTTCTGTACGATTCATGTAGCTGCTGAATGTAGCTACGTGGTCGTTATACAAAGTTTCATAGTCCTTAGCTGTAGCTGCAGTAAGACGTTCTTGTACGTTAGCAGCAATCTGTTCAACAGTTTCACCGCTCTTGCAACCAGCCTTTGTAGCATCGAAGTCAGTAGCTGCTGCGAGGAATACATTCACCCAATCCGCATTTTCTACATGGATGCCAGCTTCGTCTGTAGTAACTGTTGCACTCTCGTTAGCGAGCACCTTGTAAGCAGCGTTGTATGACACAAGCGTCATCTTACCGCTAAAGCTTGCACCGCCATCCGCATAAGTTACCTTACCTGCACCAATCTGTGTATCGGGTTTGAAAGTAACCTTGAGGTTGAGTTTATCAGTACCCTTTGCTTCGTAATGAGCTACGAGCACCTTGTCGGTAGCCGAAGTGAAGTAACGACGTGCATAAGTAGTAGCTTCGTCACTGCTCTTGTAGTTTACACCACCTACACCATTGATAATGTCGAGGTAACGCACATATTCCTTAACAGGCTTTTCTGCATTGTCGAGTGAGAAAGCACCGCTCATGTCGGTAACCATAATCGAACCGAAGTTCTGGAACCAACCACGTGAGTTGTTTTCGCTACCACCATTGCCTGTGCTACCCTGCCAGAGTGTCTTTTCGTTGAATTGAAGTTCATCCTTGAAGATGCCACCACGAATAGTAGTACCAAGTTGACCATTACCCAAGGGGAGTGCATATTCCATCCAAGTGTCTGAAACACCAGTCTTAGCTACAGGCACATTATACCAAAGTGCATACTTGCTGATGTCTGTGGGACGTGTACCAGCTTCAACTGTGTTATATTCGCTGTAGAGATATTCAGGACTGGGAGTAATCTCCGTGATGAAGAACTTAGAACCCTCGTCGTTATTTGTAGCACCTGCGTTGTTCCAAAGCGCAAGGAAGCCATCGCGGTTGTTCAAATAGTTGTTCTTTGAACCTGCAAGTTTGATGTAGCTGGGTTCTTCGCTGTTTATTTTGAATGTACCATCAAAGTAAGTGGTATAGGTTGCGTCGTAATCAGTCAGTGTAACACTCTGCAAAGAAGTGCGTGCAGCACCTTCGCTACCCTTAACAGCCATTACCTGACCATTGGCTGCATTGATAAAGCGATAGGTGTTATTTGCTGTTTTGTAAACGTGCCACAAACCCTTCAAATTGCTGGGTTGTGAGGCATTGTGCAACTTCATGTTTCCACCATCAGCATAGGCATCATCTACGCTCACATAGCCACCCTTACCATTGCGGATTGTATAGTACTTTTCGTAAGCAGCTTCAAATGCAGAAGCATCGGTCAACATAAATTGTGAGGCATCGGCAGCTTTTGCCCAACGTACCACACCATTCCAATCCACCATGTGCAAAGCTTCAAGATTAGCTGTGCCTGTTGAGCTATAAATGTTGCAATAGCCGTTAGTAGCAGCGGCAGCAACTACATAAGTTGCAGCTTCAGCCTTTTCTACTAACTTAAAGCATTCGTTATTCTTAGCAGGAACTGGACCAACATAAAGGTCTGTGCCTACATTTTTAATGTAGTATTCGCCGTTGTCAGCCTTTTCGAAAACCCAAATGCAATCGCTATTATAACTGGCGCTTTTTGAGCCCATCTTATCGCCATTTGCATAAGCGAAGAAAGAAGAGTGGAGCTTGTTGCCAAGGTAAACGTGCTTACCATCGATTTCAGTTCCCTTTACTTCGCCAGTATTCAAAGCAGTAATGGCGGCCTGTAATTTTTCAATCGCAGCTTTGTATTCGTCCTTTGTCGTCGGTTTTGTGTTGGGAATAGCTTCGAGGGCTGCAGTAGCATCGCGATAGAAGAATTGGTAGTTTTGAGCATCTTTGATTTGACCTACCAACTTGTTATAATCGGCTTCCCAATCAATTGCTCCTTCAAAGAAGAGTTGATTATTGTTGTCTCCAGCATTCCACTCGCCCAACTGAACGCCAACACCAGTACCCCCAAATTGGTTCATACGTTTTGTTTGGCCTACACGTTGCAGTTCGTAGTATTTTTCTGCTGAACCATTGACAATAGACATTTTAACGGCATTCCCTTTGGTTGTAGTAATGAAGCGTTCGTTGGCAAAGCCTACGTAGTTGCCGCTTTTACTCTTCATAATGAAACTGCTCTGTGTGCCAATAAATTGAAACATAGTGGCATCACCTTTTTGAGCTACAGTTTGCATTTTGTTGCCTGCGCCTTTGTCGCTCAAGTAGTTACCCGATTTAAATTTAACGGGGTAATACTCAGGAGCATCCTCGGTGCTAAAATCAGGCAACGCACTCTGTGCACTCGCGATTATGCAAGCGAACAATGCAAAGAAGAAAAGTGTAAATCTTCTCATAATAGTTAGTTGTTGATTTGTAGAATTTGGATATTTGTTGTAATTGTTTTTCAATACTTTTTAGAGTGGTTTGCAATAAGTGTATACGAATCCGCTGCAAATGTACGAAGAATATTTTTTATTTGCAAATGGTTTCTTTGCATTGCAATTAAAAGGTTATTGTCTCAACAAATTAAAAAAACGGACTGAATGTCGCTTGTTCCTTATAACTTGATGATTGTTATGAAGAACAAGGGCTATTCAGTCCGTAAAACTATTTTTTTGATCGAAATTACTTACCCCATTCGCTTGGGTTCTTACGCCATTCGTGGAGCATGTCTACGTGTTCTGCCTTGATGTAGCCAGTTTGCAAAGCAACTTCTACAACAGCCTCGTAGTTAGTGAGCGTAGTGAGTTCTACGTTAGCATTTTTGAAAGCCTCCTCAGCTATGGGGAAACCATAAGTGTAGCTTGCAACCATGCCAATAACCTCGCAACCATGTTGACGGAGAGCCTCAACAGCCTTTAAGCTGCTGCCACCTGTTGAGATGAGGTCTTCAATAACCACCACCTTCATACCTTCTTTCAGGTCACCTTCGATGAGGTTAGCCATACCGTGGTCTTTAGCCTTTGAACGTACATAAGCAAAAGGTAAGCCCAATGCGTCGGCTACCAAAGCACCCTGTGCAATGGCACCAGTAGCAACACCTGCAATAGCGTCTGCTTCGGGATATTTCTCAGCTACAATACGGCTCAATTCCAACTTTACAAAGCTGCGCAATGTGGGGAATGCAAGTGTTTTGCGGTTGTCGCAGTAGAAGGGTGACTTCCAACCACTAGCCCAAGTAAAGGGTTGTTCGGGTTGCAACTTAATGGCCTTTACGTTAAGCAGTTTTTCTGCAAAAATCTTTTCAAGAGTGCTCATGATGTATGCTTGTTTTGTGTGAACAATGTTTTACTATTGTGCAAAAGTAACGATTTTTTTGTTTATAACACTATTGCCTTTCATTAAAACGCATTCGCTGGCGAATATTGAAAGTTTCACTTTGCCTTTCTCTTGTAATTGAGCACCTACTTAGACGCATTGTTTTTAAAGAGTTTATGGGTATAACTGAGCTCTCTATCTTCAATTTGTAACAAATAGACGCCTTGTTCTATACCTTGCAAAGGGAGAATCGCGTTAGGAGTATCAGCAAAAGTGGCGTGTTTAAGCAAATTGCCGTGGAGATTATACAACTTTAAGCTGCGTATGCCTTTGCCCGAAACCATGAAATTATTGTCAACCTGTCGGATATTGACTGTGGACTGCGATGTTGCACTTATTTGCGTAAGCACGTCTTGGTAAAGGGTTAGGTAGTCGCCTTCGCGCTTCAAGTAATAAGTCTGTTCTTGCGGATTAGCCCAATCCATTTCCTGACCTTCCCATTCTCCCCTCACTTTGATGCGATAAGTATGTCCATCTTCCCAAGGTATGTTACTCTTGCGCAACCAATAACTGTAGAGTGGCACATCGAAGGAAGAGGACAGACTAACGTAATCGTCTATGCCTGGCACTTGGATTTGCGCTGCTGTTAGCAAATCCTCACAACACATAGTAACTGGACCCTCGTAAGTTAAATCGTCAGAAGTGCGCAACGATATTCCTATTTTAAATAGGGAGTATTCAGAGAGATTGAGAGAGTTAGAGGCTATTTTATCGTTCGAATCATCAGCCCAAAACACCTCAGCCTTAGCAATCAATGGTTTATCGGGGGCTTCTACCACTTCAATATAGGCAGGGTATTCGTCATGAATATAGTTGATGGGATAGAAATGCGTTTCGGCTTCGTCGGCAGAGAGTATCAATCTCACTTGGTAACGTGCGGGAGTAAGCCGTGCAGGTAAAGAGAGGAATATAGGAATTTCGGCCTCCGTAAATCCTTCTATTTCTGTCAGCTCGTCAACACGTGTGTCAAGCACCACGGTGTTGTTATCATCAATCAGTTGTACGCGTAGATAACAATCGCGTGGCACACCATTGAGGTTCTTTATGGTGAAAATAGCATGCACCTTTCTACCCTGCTCAGCCTTTTCCGCCAGTCGGGGCTGTGCCATAAGTTGGAAATGAGCGTCCTCTGCACACATTTCAGAAATACGTCCTACCCCATTTGTCAATTCCACCTCAATGATAGGTGCCTTTTTTATAGGAAAGCATGCTTCATCCCATGTTCCATCCTCATGACGTGCTACGCACACAGGAACAAGACGATAGAAACCTTCTGTTAGATTTTCCAAACTTAGGTGTATGGGTTGGGGTTGATTTATCAGATAATCGGTTCCCATCAATCCGTCTTTATCGTTGCCATAGATGCGTTGTGTTAAACCTCCCACATCATGGTCGTCGGAGTAGTACACGTGTATAAGGTTTCCTAAAGTATCGTAAACAGCCACCCCAACGTCTCCTTTAAAGGGCTTACCCTTGTTTACAAACGAGTTCATTTCAAGGGTTAAGGGTTGCGATGGATTGAAGTGCTTTCCGTTAGCTTCTTTCAAGGTGAAAGAACCGCCCTCGTTAAACATTAACTGTGGAGAAGTTTCTAAGAGTCTACGATCGATGTCAGGATATTTCCCATTATTGGGATGTGCCAAAATGGCTGTAATGGCACGATTAAAAGCCAAGGGCTTACCTTGAAATTCACTTCCTGTTTGCTCCAAACTGAGATTGGTAAGCGAAAAATAGGCATCTCCCTGTCCTTCCCAACCAAAATTCATGTGGAAAAGTCCGTTTTCATCAAACCCATCGGTTACCCAAGCATGCCCCGATGCAGAACTGGCAGGACGTCCTTCAAGATAAACAGGACAACCATTGAGCAACTCTTGTCGGAGTATTTCTGCAAAACGACTGGGACCTTCTGTGGCTTTCGTTACGTAGGCTGCTGTATAATCAAAATGCTTTTGCAAGGCTTGATAAGCAAAGATGCCTTGTGTGCCACTGGCATTAGGGGTATATTGCATGAACGAGGCAATGCCCACATCGTTCATCAAACGTGCCACAGCATTTTCTTGGATAGCTGTAGCTTGCACGGGATATTGATAGTAAGGCAACATATTCGCCCAATCGTAGTGCGATTGGCTGAAATCGGCTTTCTTTGTGGTTTGATAATAGGTAACGGTATATTCGTTTTCGCCATAGCCTTGTGCTGGCCATTGGTAATAGTACATCATTTGTGCTATAGCTGTAGCTACACATCCGCTATAAGGATAGCCTGTCATGGCATTAAAGGGGTGTGACTGTCCCCATTGGCTTTTTAACAATGGCGAAACAGTTTGAGTGAACAAACCTGTGTGAGCCACAGACTGAACAACACTTGCGTCTCCGCTTTTCAACACCTCGTAAGTTTGTTTGTAACCAGCCAAAAGCAATTTTACACAAGGGTTTGCCTTTAGGGTATCGAGTGTTTGCTCTCTGCTATATGCCAACACTTCGCCCATTTGGTCATCGCCCGACACGATAACAAAACCATGTCCTTGTGCATCGTTATATATATAATAAGGAGTGTTGGTTACGAGATTTTTATTTCCCACCTGTGCTTTCTGTTCGTTATTATGCAGAAGTTTGACATATTTCTTTGCTATCGAAGCAGCTCTTTTCGGACTTATATCCTTACCCTGAATTGTAAGTGTAAGGGCAAAGAATAGACTTACCATCAGTGCGAATGGCGTAAAGGTGTGTGGCGTGTAGGCTTTTTTATTCATTACAGTTTTTTTGTTTAGAGTAAATAAGTAGGTGTTCATTATTAGTTTTTAATATACCAACAATACCTACTTATTACTCTTTATCTTGGTAATAGTAGTAATCCTCTGCTATCATTTCTTCTTCTGTCATTTCATCTTCATAGCACTCATGGCTATTACATGAAATGGTATAATTAGTACGTCTTGTTTGTTTTTTGGGTGGGTGTTTCTTTTCTTGTAACGACTTCTTTAATCCATACAGAGAAAGCACCAAACCGAAAGTTAATATAATAAAGGTCCACATTGTGAATAGTTTTTTTGCAAAGGTGTGAACTATCGCTAATTCTTTAGCTTAGCGGTAGTTCACCAGAAAAATCACTTAGGAAGAACGACCGAAAATAGTCGAAAACGACCGAATTAACATTTGGCTCAAAATACAATTATTTTGAAACAACAATCCATTACCCATTTTTATCACTTCCGCTACGTGTAATGTAACCTTCCTTCCTTAACGAAGTAAGCTCTCTTTTTAACGTTGCAAGCGAAATACCCAGTTTGTTTGCCAAATCTTCTCTTATTATAGATGGACTTTGCTTCATGATAGACAGTATAGTTTGTTGCCGTTCATTTACAGGTTCATTTACAGGCTTGTTTACAGGCTCATTTGTTGGCTCGTTCTGAATATGCAGAGTCAATTTTACTTGCATAAGTTCAGGCTGTTCCAATAACTCAGGCTTTATCCAATGCTTTTCATTCCATGCGTTTAGAATGAGTGGAAAACCCGAGCCAAGGTTCTCGCCATAGCCTATCATGCGGAACATATTCTGCATACGCTGATTACGTGCCTTTGACTCGCCACCTTTGTAAATCTGCTCAATAGGCAGTTTCAGAAGTCCTGGATTGGTCAGAACAAAACAATCGTCATACTTTTCAACCTTCAGCACTCCATTCACCATAAAATCGGAATGAATAACCATATTTGTAACGGCCTCACGCACAGCCTTGGCTTGAAGCGTATCGTCTTTGCGCACTACACCATCCATACTGAAAGGGTGAGGCAAATCACGTGTCAGTTTCGGAATGACCATGCGGATAAAAGAGATACCATTGTCTAATGTATTGTAGATTCCTGTATGAAAACCCTTTCATATCAGGAAACTCTGCCATTAGTTCACGGCTCAACTCCTTAAGCCAGCCATCGCCCCAAGTAGCGTACTTCTGCTTCTGAGAAATATCCGACCCCATACGCCAATAAAGGCGGAGCAATTCTGTGTTAACCTTTATTGCCGCCTTTATTTGCACGCTGCGTATATCTTTCTTCAACTGCGAAGCCCAACTTTTGAACTCGCTGTTTCCTGCCTGTTTCCTACCAATGTCATATTTCCTGCCATATTCTATGTCTTTTTTAATAATCTACCAGTCTGGTAGACAACATCTTCCACAAGTTGTGGTAGATTTTAAGCATTCTTAATCTTCTTCCTTGGAGGCTTCCTGTTTGATTTCAAGCAATGTTCGTTCATAGACCTCTTGCAGCTGATAGCTTGCCACCCCCAAAGGAGTAGTTATGCCACGCAACGACCATTCTACCACAGACGAGTCTTTGTCCTTGCAAAGAAGAATACCAATACTTGGATTGTCTCCCTCACCTCTAAGTAACTCGTCAGCAGCCGAAACGTAGAAATTCAGTTTGCCAATAAACTCCGGTATAAAGTCCACGATTTTCAGTTCCACCACGACATAACATTTCAGCCGAGTATGATAGAACACCATATCGGGGAAGTAAGACTTGCCACTGGGCGTGTCAAGTTCCATCTGCCGACCGACATAGGCAAACCCTTTGCCCAATTCCAAAAGGAAGCGAGTAATATTGGTTGCTAACTTATTCTCCAAGTCCATTTCGCTGAACTTGCTTGGCAATGAGAAGAAATCCAACTTGTAAGGGTCTTTTATAATCTCTGTTGCCAGTGCGTTTTGAGGTTGTGGCAGTGTAACATCAAAGTTATTCAAAGCCTTGCCTGTGTGCTCGTACAGTTGAGCCTTAACCACATGCTCCAATTCCGTGCGGCTCATATTGTCTTCAACAACCTTGTTGAGATAGAACATTGCAGCGTTTATCGTATCGCATTTTGAAACAATAACTGTTTGATGTCTCCAAGGAACAAATTGCAGTAAGTCTGGCATTGGGGTTGTTGCATTATCCACCTTTTGTAATTTTGTACCAGCTTGGTACAAAAATTCAATTTGTGAAGAATAGAACAAATACCATTTTCGTATTTTATAGAGATTAGACCATGAAAATCCCTCAGCTTGTGGAAATTCCGCACGCAAATCAAGGCTCAATCTTTTCATGAAGTTTGCGCCCCACTTATATTGCTTCTGCTTCTCACAAATGTCCTCGCCCAAGCTCCAATAGAATTTGAGCATTTCCGTATTCACTTTGACAGCAGCTTTGAGCTGTGCCATACGGAAGCGTTTCTTCAAGTCAGACAACCACTTCACATAGTTCTTGTCTGCCATGAAAGAATCGCTATTCACAAACTGCGGTATATTGTTCTTGTCTGCCATAACTTTTATTCTTTTACAGGTTCAAGCAACAGTACCAATTCAGACTCGGCTATGTCGCATTTCTCAAACAAGAAGCGTAAGCAACGAAGTTTACTTCTATTGTCCATTGAAGTCCACAAGTATTTTTGTGGAGCAATCATTGTACAGTATCTTGTATCTGCTTGCTTGGCAGACCAGAAGTAACCTTCGGCATCATAGAGCGTATCTACGATGTCTGTGTATCGCTCTATCACAAGTTTTACAACATGCAGAAGCATCCCTTTCCAAGTAGTTTCATTGTACTCATTGCCAAACAAACGGAAACCTTTAAGAATTCTATTTGTTGGAGAGAATGTTTCTTCGTCCAAAGAGGCTTCGTCCACTGGTTTTGGCAATGGTTTGAATGTTGTTTGTGGTAATGGATAAAGTCGCAAGAATGTTGCCACTATCTCATTGCATCGGTTCTGCAACTCGATTTCAGTCCATTTGTCACATAGCGTAACATTCTTTGTCAGGCGATACTTTGAATTCTTGTAGCCGGGATATATTTCATTACCAATTTTCTTGCCATCACGCTTTATCTCAAATGGCTTATTACTTAATTCGCTGTTGATACCTGTCAGAGTCAAGTTTGCGAATGTATGAAGATACTTGTCTTGTATTTCCTCAAAGTTATCTCCAAGCATCGCTTTCCAATCACCATTGAGCGTTTGAGGCATGATATGCTCAATAGTGGCATCCTTCTTTTTCATGTCGGTTGCCACATCGTTATATTCACCATACACAGAGTTCTCCAATCGTTCAAAGAGAAAAATCTGGAATGGCTTCAACATGTGATAAGCGTCACGTGTTTTGATTGACTCCACGAATTGCATATCTCTTGGCAATTGATAGTTACCATCACGACGCATGATGTGGTAAGCCAATATGTCAGAATATGAGTTACCAAGTTCAACATTAGCAGAACTATATTCCTCTATGCTTTTCAATACATCTTTATGCAAAGCGCAGAAAACCTGAGTAAGAGCATTGCCAGGCATATTGCACACGATACGTCTTGCCAAATAGTTTTCAACCAAATCAATCACCTTGAATATCTCGTCTTCTGAAAGACTGTTGGCAGAGGCATATCTCAAAAATTGTATAAAGAATACATTAGTCACATCTGTTTCTATATTACAGATGTGGCGCATCTTCTCTGAAAGTTTTGCCGTAGATAGCTTTGCCTCTGTCACTTGCTGATAGTAGTGCGCATAATCAAGCATCTTGACTAATTCTTCCTTTCGTTCATGTCCGTCCATATACTTTTTCCATTCGTAGTAGATGTTTGACTGACGGACAGGACGCTGTAACTGTTGCTGAATGGTGAGATAGTCACGCAAGAACTTTGTTGGTTGGTTCTCGGTTGCCTGTTCTATATTTTGCCAGTAGTTTTTGAAACACATCTGCTGCTCCTCTGGTGTCAAAGACATCAAGAGATAGTTACGTATCTTGTCTGCTTCAGTAAGAGCCAATCCGGTAGAGTTCAGACTTTCGAAGATAAGTTGGGCATCATCATCGCTATCCAATTCTATTGATATAATTTGCAATCGTTTAATGGTGTCAAGCAATTGGTCGAAAGAGAGTGTTTGCGGTTTTCTCGTCAACAAATCATAGAAATGGCGGTAGTTGCGAGTAACCTTTGAATCTTCATCAAAAGAATCTTCTTCATTGAATATCTTATCGTAAGCGATACGGTCATTCTCTATGGGAACTAACTTGATTTTACGCTCAGAGTTACAGAACTTAGCTTTTAAGAATACTTCGTATGCTTCGTCTATTTTTGACTCCTCGCTAATCTCAATAGCACCATCTTTCACTGCTTTTATACCCGCCAACAAAAGAAGTGAAATGGTGGTCAAACGTTGTTGACCATCAATCACCAATCTATTGTAGCTGCTATCCGCAGATGATGTAACAATAGAACCAAAGAAATGCGAACATCTGTTTGAGCGGCTTAGTTTTACCAAGTCACTAAACAATTGGTCACAGTTGTCAATCAACCAATCGTAATTACGCTGATACACAGGTATTACAAATTGTATTTGTGGTCCACAGATAATTTCAAGTAATGGTTTTGCGTAACCTTTCATTGTCAGTCCTTATTTTGTTTATTCAACCAATCCCAACTCTTTCAAATACCCTTCAATCTCCTTGTCAAGGTCGGCTCGTTTGGCTTCCAAATCTTTGATTTCCTTCATGACGGCATAGAACTGATAAGGGCGAAGCACCATCAGACACTTGTCACCCTCATGCAAGACGATATACTTACCGATAATCTTGCCTAATGTACACTTGTCGAAGAACACTGTGGCAAACTTCTCCAAGTCGTTGAAAGGCACATTGGCTGCATCCGTCCAGTTGAAAGTGAACTTATGAAGTCGTCTAAACTAATTGAGATTTGTTAAAATGGGAGTATTTTGTTATCTTTGTTTTACCACAAACAAACAGAAACAAAAACTCCCATATGTACAAAGTACTCGACAAAGATACGATAATTTCGGAAATTCTCCCCCATCTCTCAATCGCAAACGTGGTTTTATATGCAAAGCTGACATTGTAGAAGTAATCAACTGCATCTTGTACAAGTTGAAAACAGGCATCCAATGGTACCAACTTCCAGTAACTGCATTGTTCAGTGATGTAGTTCTGAGTTACAAGACTGTATTCTACCATTTCCGAAAATAGAGCAAAAAGGGCGAATGGAAGTCTCTTTGGATAAACCTCCTTAGTAAGCATCGTGATAAGCTCGATATGTCAAGTGTGGATTGGGACGGCAGTCACACGCGCACTACAAAAGGCGGAGAATCTGTTGGATATCAAGGGCGTAAGAAGTCTAACACAACCAAAGCCTTGTATCTGGCTGACAGACGAGGTATTCCGTTGGCTATATCTGAACCCATATCTGGCGAACATCATGATCTTTACGAAATTGAGAAGTTAATGAGTAGCATTTTTGAAACTTTACAAGAAGCACATATTAATGTTGATGGTTTGTTTTTGAATGCCGATGCAGGCTTTGATAGCAAAGGTTTCAGAAAGGAATGTAAGGACAGAGGCATATTCCCTAATGTCTGTTTCAATAAAAGAACAAAGAACATGATGACGATGATTGCGTGAATGAACTTCTGTATAGTAAGAGGTATAGCATTGAAAGGACAAACGCATGGCTTGATTCGTTTCGCAGTATCCTCATCAGACATGATACGACTTTGACAAGTTGGAAAGCTTGGAATTACATCGCTTTTGCCATCTTACTTCTCCGAAAATGTTAAACTTTCAATAGTTTAGACGAATTCTAGATAAAAAGCAAATAAAAGTATATAAGTAATGTTCAAGAAATAACTTGCGCAGAATTTGATAATAGCTTGCTATCATTAAGGAGTACCCGTTAAAATTTCCCATTCATTGAACATTTGGCTCAAAAATACAATTATTTTGATAACACTTTCCTATATCCACTTTTGAAACTGCCGACACGTTCTAAATAGCCAGTCTTTTTGAGAAATGCTATTTCACGCTTGGCGGTGGCATCCGACAATCCAATTTTCTCACAAAGCCTTTCTCTGCTTAGATTCTTTTCCTCTGAGAACATCTGCAAAATCAACTTCTGTCTCTCTGTTAAGTTTATTGGGTCATTTATTGGGTCATTCAATGAGCCTGATGCAACATTGTTCTGAATATGCAATGTCAATTTTACTTTCATAAGTTAAGGCTGTTCCAATAACTCAGGCTTTATCCAATGCTTCTCATATTTCTTTTTCCTCACTAAACGCCTTTATCTCGTCAGCAAGGACCTTCTGTAATTTCTCTTTTGGTACTATCAGCTGATAATCCGCCACTCTAATAGGCTTGCCCATACCTTCAAGTGCGAGTTCCACCTCTACACGGTCTTTCTCCGCACAAAGTATGATTCCGATAGAACGGTTCTCGTCTGCACCACGCTCAAGACGGTCAAGCAGAGACTGATAATAATTCATCTTTCCTGCATATTCAGGCTTGAAAGCACCAATCTTTAAGTCAACGGCAACAAGACAATGCAGTCCACGGTGGAAAAACAACATATCCACTTTACTTTCTTTACCATTGTATTCCAACACATGCTGATTGCCAATAAAAGTAAAGCCATTGCCGAGTTCCATAAGGAAACGAGTGATGGCTTTTACAAGACGATCTTCAAGTTCAAGCTCCAAGATAGGACTGGTCACTCCCAAGAAGCCAAGGTTATAGCTGCTGCTGAGCACTTCGTTGGCATACTGCGCCTGTTCGGCAGGAAGAGTGCAGTCGAAATTGTTGTCCACTTTTGCTAATGCCTGTGTCTCATACATATTGAGTTTGATTGCATTGAGCAAAAAGTCGCAATTCCAACCTTTTTCCACCGTCTTTGTGGCATAATAGAGAGTTGCATCATCATCTAATCCTTTGCTCAAAAGCAACATATTATGTGACCACGGCAAAAGTGCAACGCTGCGTTGCACTTTCTCATTATGTCCTGCATAACGCTCATAGAATTTCTTCATGTACCACAGATTTCGTGGTGAAACACCCATTTTAGGGTATCGTTCTTTAAGGTCTGCCGACAATCTTCTTACAACGCTGTCACCATACCCACTTTCTATCTTACGTTCATGAAGCATTTGACCAATTTCCCAATATGCGGTTGAGAATTAGTCTTGAAAAACGTTGCCAAAATGTTGCCAAATATATAAAAGCAAAAATCCTAACTGCTCCATATCAAGCAGTTAGGATTCTGTATGGTGCGCCTGATAGGACTCGAACCTACACGTCGCGAAACACCAGATCCTAAGTCTGGCGCGTCTACCAATTTCGCCACAGGCGCAAAAGCATGGGCAAAGTTACGCACTGATGGGCAATAAACAAAGCGAAATGCACATTTTTTTATGTTTAAATGTGCATTTCGCTTCTTTCAGTACTGTAACAGACCTAAATAATCTGTTTTTATTATCCAATATGCTGTGCTTTTTTAGAACGATGTGCCACGGCGGGCAACAGCTTTAAGCTGCAAGTCGAAACAGAGAGTGGAATAGGCAGGCAAAACACCTTGGGTAAGATAACTATAACCCAATTCTTGCGGAATGTATACCATCCAACGGTCTCCCTCGGTCATGTGAAGCAAAGCGGTGGTGTAGCCTTCGACTGTGTTAGAAACTGAAAAACGTGCAGGCACCGAATAACTGCTGCTAAACACGTGACTCTCGTTTTCGTAAATGCCACTATGGTCAAATACACGTCCCTTAGGATAGCTCGGTGTGGGAATGAGGCGTCCCATGTAGTTTACCTTAACAGAGTCGAGGTAAAGGGGCGAAATTCCGTTGGCTTGTGTACTACGCTCAATGATGCGCACACAGATAGAGTCGTGACTGTTACCACCAGGTTGCTTAGAAAAACTGCGGAACACACGCCAATCGCAATGTTCCTCCCATTGGTTGCCATACTGTGCTTTAGTTTGTGCAATCTCCGTACATGCCACGGTCAGCAAACTGTCAAAGTAAGCAGCATTGCGCTCCTTCCAGTTTGTGGTGAACTCTGGCGTGTTATTATCGTTCTCATCATTCACATTGTCTGAACAAGATGTCGCTGACAATGCCACGATAACCAACGCAAAGAGCATGCACAATTGCTTGATATGTAGCTTAATGTTTGTCATTTTTTGTGTTCTAAATGCACATATAGGGTGTATGTAAAAAGAATTGACTGCATACACCCTATATTTTTTACTGAATCTTCTTGAGCAACGAAGTGAGGCTAACCTTATCCTCGAGCAATGCACGAAGGTCAGCGATGGGCACACGGGTTTGTTCCATTGTGTCACGATCGCGAAGGGTTACGCAGTTATCGTTGAGTGTGTCGTGGTCGATGGTAATGCAATAAGGAGTACCAATTGCATCCATACGGCGATAACGCTTACCGATAGAATCCTTCTCCTCATACTTGCAGTTGAAGTGGAACTTAAGATCATTGAAGATCTCGTGTGCCTTTTCGGGCAGACCATCCTTCTTAACCAAAGGCATGATAGCCAACTTCACAGGTGCCAAAGGTGCGGGCAACTTAAGCACAACACGTGTTTCACCATTTTCGAGCTTTTCTTCTTGATAAGAATGACACATTACGCTGAGGAACATACGGTCAACACCAATCGAAGTCTCAATTACATACGGTGTGTAGCTGCGGTTTTCTTCGGGGTCGAAATACTCAATCTTACGACCAGAGAACTTAGCATGCTGCGAAAGGTCGAAGTCGGTACGTGAGTGAATACCTTCAACTTCCTTGAAACCGAAAGGCATCTTAAACTCGATGTCGGTTGCTGCATTGGCATAATGAGCAAGCTTTTCGTGATCGTGATAACGATAGCATTCGTCGCCAAAGCCGAGTGCCTCGTGCCAAGCCAAACGTGTTTTCTTCCACTGCTTGAACCAATCCATTTCGGTGCCAGGCTTTACAAAGAACTGCATCTCCATCTGTTCGAACTCACGCATACGGAAGATGAACTGACGTGCCACGATTTCGTTACGGAAAGCCTTACCAATCTGTGCAATACCAAAAGGAATCTTCATGCGACCTGTTTTCTGCACATTGAGGTAGTTCACAAAAATACCCTGTGCGGTTTCAGGACGCAAGTAAATGGTGCTTGCACCATCGGCTGTAGAGCCAACCTCTGTTTTAAACATAAGGTTGAACTGACGAACATCGGTCCAGTTGCGTGTACCAGAGATGGGACATACAATGCCTTCGTCAAGAATAATTTGCTTGAGTTCTGCAAGGTCCATCTTGTTCATTGCGTCAGCATAGCGCTGGTGCAAGGCATCACGCTTTTGCTGGTGTTCAATAACGCGAGCATTTGTGGCGCGGAACTGTGCTTCGTCAAAAGCATCGCCAAAGCGCTTGCGAGCCTTAGCAACTTCTTTATCAATTTTCTCCTCGTACTTAGCAATCTGATCTTCAATCAGCACGTCAGCACGATAGCGTTTCTTTGAATCGCGGTTATCAATAAGAGGATCGTTGAAAGCATCAACGTGACCCGAAGCCTTCCAAATGGTAGGGTGCATAAAGATGGCTGAATCGATGCCCACAATGTTCTCGTGGAGCAACACCATGCTTTGCCACCAATATTGTTTAATATTGTTTTTGAGTTCAACACCATTCTGACCATAGTCATAAACAGCGCCGAGTCCGTCATAGATATCGCTTGAAGGGAATACGAAACCGTACTCTTTGCAGTGTGATACGATTTTCTTAAAAACGTCTTCTTGTGCCATTGTAGTATATTATTTATATTTGCGAAGCAAAGTTACTGCAAAACCCCCGCAATACAAAATAAAAGTACTGAAAACAACAAAAATGCGCGACAAAGTTTACTAAAAAACCTTGTCGCGCATGCAGTTTGTGTTTTCTTTCAGAATATTTTAGTTCTGAAAGATGAATAACTTGTTTTTAGAAGATAGCCTTCTGTGAAGTAACTTGATTACCCTTAGTTACGCGGATAACGTAAACGCCATGTCCCCAAGTGGGCAATGATGTTTCGCCATCAACGTGAGCACTTGTCACAAGACGACCTTGTGCATCGTAAACCTGAGCTACAGCACCTTCAGCCTTTACAACAAAAGCACCATTTGCGGCATCAATTTGTGCAAAGCCGTTCTCTGCAGAAACTGTAGCATTGTTGATGCCAGTGAATGCGTTATTGTCTGAAGTGTTAGATGAACCTACCTTAGTTTGACTGGCAGTTATAATCTTACCTGTATTCTTGTCAACGAGCAAGGCTGCAACACGGAGGTTTGCCTTGTTACTTGCACCAATAAGGGCAGACTTAATAGTGATTGTGTTTTTAACTTCCTCGCCAGCCTTAGCAGCAGGCAAAATGTTATCCTCAGCTGTACCAGCGTGCATTACGTAGCGAGCTACATAGTCCATTTCGAGGTTTGAGAACACATACTTGTTGTTTACAACCTTGCTATCAACCGTGCAATAGGGATAGATGTAAGGATCATTCTTGAATGCAGAGTCAACCTTCTCGGGCTGAGTCATATAAAGCTGAGCCAAATAGTTGAGCTGATCCGTCTTCACACCATCTTCAGTAACTACATAAGTAATGCCATAGGTTTCAGCTGGAACATCAATAGAGAACTTAACCTTTGCAGTAATGTCAGTACCTCTCAAACCATTCTTACCTTCAACGCTAATGGTAGCCTCGCAAGGCTGTGATTGGATGAAACGACAAGCATCAATAACCTCGCCATGAGGATAAGCCTTAATTTCGCGGTTCACGTAAGATGAGGGGAGAGACTCTGCATACTTTGTAAAGAACTCCTGATAAGTGCTTGCCTTGAGGGGGTCTTCTTTAATGTTCTTATCGTAATCACCGTGAATGCTAACCGCTACCAAGTTGTTCTCACCAATAGTGTCAACAAGTTGCTTCATACCAGCAAGACCAATGGGGCAGTTACCACAGCTAACGCTGGTAAGTTCTTCAACCACAGGTGTACGGTGGTAAGCATTTTCAAGCGTAATAAAGTTAAACTTACCCTCGTTCTCTTCCTTCTCTGTGTACTCATCTGCCACACCATTTACCTCGTCGATGGTAAGGGTTGCTTCTGAGCGACCTGTTTTAGAGGGGAGGTTCATAGAAGCAGGCAAATTCACTGTACCAAAGAAAGGAACGGGCTTCTTAAAGTTATAAGTGTGCTTCTGCTCGCCTTCAGTAGTGTTAACGGTATAAGTAAAGGTGCGCATTGAGTCGAGACCCATATTAGCCACCTGCAAGGTGTTGTCATCCGTTTTACCCGCAAAACCACGTACATCGTCGATGTAGTAGAGCGCAGCATCGTTATACTTCAAACCTGCATCGCCTGTTGTTTCCACCCAAATAGGACTTGAAACTACCAATCCATCGAACTGAAGATAGTTAAGAAGGAAGCCTTTACCATCGCCTTCAGTACCGAGCATGTATGCACCAAGACCATTGCCTGTAGGATCGGCATAAGCATAAGCCATGATGCCATACTTTGAAGAGAGCGTATCGCTTGAGAGGCAGTTTGCAGCACCGCTATACCAACCAATAATAATTTCGCCCTTCAAGTCGTTAGGAATTTTGTAGTCGCAAGTATACGAGTTCAAACGTGTGTTGCCACCCTTTACCACTACTTCTTTTTCCCAAAGGTTTTTGATGTTACCCTGAGCATCAGCCAACTGACCGATAAAGATCTTTGAGTCGCTATAAGTGCCAGGATAAGCATAGAAGTTGATTTTGCTAATCGTGTTGCCAACATAGCGGTCTACCATCTCAGCAGGAATAGCCATGCAATATCCCCAACCTGTGATGCCTGCTTGCCTAAGCGCAGAGGCAGGAATACCAGTGGGAACATAACCAAACTTAGAAATTTCGTTACCTGTTACTTGAAAACTAATTTCTTTAGGGTCACGCGTAGTGTTTTCGTGAGCCAAAGTGTGCATGCCATGTTCAACGGGCATAATACCTGCATTGCGGTTAGCCATTGACTTGCCCATACGGAAGGCGTTGGCAGAAATTTTTGATGCAAAGGGCTGAGCAATGGGCTGAGCTACAGCCACGCAAGCCACAAATGCAGCAGAAATTGCAGTGAGTAAAAACTTCTTCATATTTTATTGTTTAGTTTTATTGCGATTTTGGGTAATTACTTTACAACAACCTTAGAGCTATTGCCGTTTGTCTTGCAAACATATACACCAGGTTGCAAGCCAGCCAAGCTTACACTACCATTCTGACTTGCAGCGGCAATGTGCTTTACCATCTTGCCATCCAAAGCATAGAGGCTTACACTGTTTGCACCCGCAGCAGCAAAGCTATAAACGAGTTCATTGCCAACCACCTTTACGCTGGCTGCATTTGCCTTTACATCGTTAACACCTGCAGTAGTTTCGTTATAAACGTACTTCAAGATGAACGTTGTAGCATATTCACCATCAACCGAAACCTTAACAGTTGCAGTAGATGTGCGATATTCACCTATTTCAAACATAGGATGAAGACCCATCTTTACAGTTTGACCAGGAGCAAGGCTAATTGTGCGATCAACAAAGTTTACTTTAGGGTCTGTAATATCGATATCTTGACAAGAGCCAGTAATACCACACCAACTAAAAATAGCATTATAAGAATTACGATCGGGCGTAACACGTACGGTCAAATCAACCGCCTCGTCACCCTTGTTTGTAAACCAGGGATCGTTTTCGGGGAAACCACCCACAATGCCCAACGCGTCATCGTCGTAGAGATTGAATGTGATAACCTCGTTCTTTCCAACAACCTTACCAAGGTTCGTAATCTCCACTTGTGCCGAAAGCTGAACGGCAAAGCAAGCCAAGAGAGCGAAAAGAGTAAAAATCTTCTTCATAAGTGTATTGTTTTTTGTTTTTATTGATTTCAGCATTTTGTATTACTTACGCATAGCGCCAGCGTTAGTCAGCAAAGGTTGGTCAACCACCTGCATCACGCCTTCGCTGTCGTTATAGTAGAATGCAACGATAGAAAGATTTGCAGGCACCCAAGGTGTTTTATTCTTAAGTGTGCTAAAGTCGGGGAACTGATATTCGTAGTCCTTGCTCAGCGTTTCGCCATCATTAACAGTAAGCTCATCGCCATAAGGAGCACTGATTGAAGCACGGAACACATGGTTGTGAATATAGTCGAAGTTCCTTGATCCATCCCCCATCAACTGGTATTTCTTCACATTGCTTTCGGTGAGCCACACTTGCAGTTTACCAGTAGCATTTTGCTTGCCCGTCACCTTTACGGTGAGCTTAATGGTTTCCACACCATTGGCATCTGCCATGTAGCCATGCGAAACGACCTCAATGCCCACCTTGGGTTCAATAGCACTGCGGTTAATAACCGAAGCTGCCCATTTCTCTTTATCATCAATCGTACCCATGCGGTCAACCCAACCTTTCGGGAAAGACGATACCCCCCAATGCGCCACATAATCGTTGCCTTGTGCATTTGCCAAACCCTGCGGACTTTTTGTTTCAGACAATGCGTTTGAGCCTCCGTGCACCGACACAGCAATAACATGGTCGGCACCATAAGCCTCTTGCAACTTGTGAATTTCCTCGGCAGCAAACGGACAGTTCATGCACTGTTGCCCCGTAAAATCTTCAATGAGCACGTTTTTCTTAAATTCCACGCGGAAGGGACCCGTAAAGCGTTCGTTAGGTTCCATCTCGTCGCAAGCCGTAAGCGCTAAAGCCGCTAAAGCAAAAGCAAAGAGTTTTTTATAGAGTTTCATGCGATGCAGAATGTTTTTTTAGAAGTTGAACGTGTAAGAAGCCTGCAAGCCCTTAGAAGCGGGCACATACCGACAAACACCACCCGAGCAATTATAGCCAGCACGTGTTTTGCCATAACCCACTTGCAAACGGTGTGAGCCTTGCGTAAAGGTTACGCTACCCGTGATGTAATGCACCTTGTTCGTGCCTGCACTTGGGTCAATCTGTCCATCAGGCGTATGCATAGGTACATGTGCATTGAATTGGTCGCTAATGGTAAACATAAAGTTGGGCAAAACCGAGAGTTCCAACAGTCCGAACCACCAGTCCTTTTGGTCCTGCTTTGTGTGGAGATATTGTGCCTCACCACGCAAAGTGATTTTTGGAGAGAACTGATATTTACCTTCGGCCACTAATATATGGCTGTTAATGATGGGACCTTCGCCTTCAACCACCTCCTGGTTATAACGCTGATAAGCATACATAAAGTTGAGTTTCAACTGTTTGCTCACCTTCTTATCCACCTGCACATTGACGTCTTGATAATACACGCCCCCATTCATCTTAAAGAAGGGGTATTTAGCTGTTTCAGTTTCAGCCTTAGGGTCGAACATCGTAGAACCCGATTCGTTAGCAGCTAACTTTTCTTGTCCCAAGCCGCGAATATGCGAAACATTCACCTTCACATTCGTGCCATACTTACCGCCCAATGCTGTGCGACGCTTAAAGTTATAAGCCAATTCGCCTTGGAAAGCCCATTCGCCAGGAGTCATTTGTGTGGCATAAGGATAGAGCGAAGCAAGCGCATAAGTGTGTTGCATAGAGAAGGCAGGCAAGTGGTTAATGTAGCAAGCACTTGTTTCCTTATTTGCTGTAGCACGCGAGCGGAAAGCCATATCCTCACTACGCTTAGCTTGCAACAGCACACTCATGCCACGTTTTGAGTAAGACCCCGATAGCATCAGTGTTTTACCACGCTTATATATATAGTCGTTGCTGCTCGAGGGGTCTTGACTCTTCCAAGCATATTCAGCCAAGAAGTTGTAGTTTCCCTTTTGCAAGTTGGCACGCACATCAAATGCTGCCACATCCTTAGGCAAGTTAAGACTATAAGCCTGCATAATAGTGGGGTCTGATTCAGAATAGCCATTTTTCACAATCGTACTCTCAGCCTCTCCCTTATGGTTGCTTACGCCTGAGAAGCCTAAAGTCAAACGCGTATTCTTTTCGTCCATCTTCTTCACCCACTGGTCCACATTCAGCTCCAAGTCGCCACCCCAAGTCCAGGGCGAACAATTATCCATATTGCGGTGATGCCAGTAATAACGCTGTTGTCCGCCAAGCAATTTAATGTTTACACCCTTCAAGGGTTTCAGTGCCAAGCGTGCACCGCGCAGAGAGTTGTCAATGCCGAGTGAACGTTCTTCATAAGTGCGGAAGATGAGTCCCGAGCCAAACTGGTCGTAGAAGTCACCCAAGGTGAGTTCAGCCCACTTATAATTGCCTTTTACATAGAAGTTAGGCACACCCCAACCCTTAAAGTCGTTTTCAAAACCAGGCAGGGGATGATCAAGATATTCAAGGCGAGCACCAGCCTGAAAGTATTTATTAAGCAAATTAAGTTCGGCATAGGTATTGGTCATAAACTTATCGTCGTAGACCCCAGTACCAATTTTATCGTCCTGACTCACAGCAGTGAGCACATCACTCTGAATGCTGCCGTGCAGGGTAAACTTTTTTGCACCATCAATGCCGCCCTCACGCTGCGCATGCAGTGAAAGGGCGGCACCGAGTAATGCTAATGCCGTAGTGGCGGCGAAACGTTTCATGTAATCGTAAAATGTGTGACGTGTGTTAATATGCAACTGTTATTAAATAGGTATACAATTTTTCGTGCTTGAAGCACACAGTGTTTAAAGCCTCATCTTGCCTACCCACTTATCGTAGCATATTATTTAATCAGTTCTCTAACCTTTTCAATGAGGTGTTGTTCACCCCCTTCTGTATAACCGCTGCGACTTTCCACAATTTTACCATTGCCGTCAATCACAAATACATGAGGAATCATATTCACACCCATTGCACGACGGAAGTCGCTGTTAGGGTCGAGCAACACTTGGTATTCCCAACCAGCAGCATCCACCATGGGCTTCACCTTCTGTGCATTTTGTGCTTCGTCAATGCTAATAGCCACAAGTCGAACACCTGTTTCGTCTTGCCAATCGGCATAGACTTCGTTAATTGCTTTAAGCTCGCGGTTGCAAGGCTTGCACCACGAAGCAAAGAAGCTAATGATGAAAGGTTTGCCGTCGTTGCTCAGCGTAGCTGTATCAATGACTTTACCGTTGATGTCTTTTAATTTCACAGAGGGGAGCTGCGCAAAGGCACTTCCCATCACGCTCCAAAGCAAGAGCATGGTCAGGAATATTTTTTTCACTTTCATTTTGGTTGATATTTTCGTTATTGTGTGGCAAGAAGTTGGTTTTCATTGCCTTTGCCTTATATATTTGCTGCAAAATTACACTTTTCCAATATATCAACCAACATAATGAATAGATAAAATGCGCTTTTCGTGTTTTTTTGCAATATTTATGCAGAATATAGGGGAAATAATGAATAATTTATGATGTATAGTAATGTTCAAAAAAATAACTTCTGCAACTTTTAACGGGCACTCCTTAATGATAGCAAACCATTGAAGTCGTCTAAACTTTTCTGACGAAGATTAGACGACTTCTTTATACGTTATTCATTATTTTACCATTGAATATAAGTACATTCCCCCTAAAATTTAATTTTGTTGTTGATAATTTTGCATTGTATGGCACAAAACCTTACTTTTGCAACATAAGAGACAAATGTTAAGTCTCTTAAGTTACGGATTTAGTCAAGGCGGGCTGCAAGTCCAATGAATTCCATAGCCTTTATTATCATAACCTCTTACCCCACCTCAGGACCTATGAAGAAATTATTCGCCATCCTTGCCCTACTTACCCTTACCAGTGGTGCGCAAGCGCAAGTACAGAAACAAAAAGAGTCGTTCGAGGCTTTTAAGAAAAACATACGTAATCGGTACGAGAATTATTGCAATGCCATGCTTAATCGGTATGCCGACTTCTTGGATGTGGTGTGGAAGGACTTTGAACAAAAAAGACCTGTTGAGCGTTTTAGAAGTCCTAAACCCAAAGAACGCCCCGTGGCTAAGGAGCCTAATCCCGTAAAACTTATCCCCATGCCTAAACCTGTGGTGGAAACTGTGCCTGATGTAAAAAAGCCTATTGCGCCTAAACCTACACCAGCTCCAGTCCCAGCTCCCACTCCTAAGCCAACACCTGCAAAACCTGTAACTCCTACTGTGCCTGCAAAGCCTGTAACTCCTACAGTTCCTGCAAAGCCCGAAAAGCCTGCAAAGCCCGAAAAGCCTGCTAAGCCTGAGAAAAAGACAAAGCAGAAGAAGCAAACGCTCCCCGAAAAGCCAGCTAAGCCCACAAAACCTGTTACCCCCACAGTGCCCGCTGTGCCTAAAGCTCCCTCGGTGCCTGTTGTGCCTGTAACACCTGTGGTTCCCCATCCTACAGAGCCTATTCCCAATGTTGCACCCACACCAGCCCCCGACCGCACGTCAAAGGTTAGCTTCGACTTTTATGGACTCGACATAAAATTGCCGAAGGTTGAAATTCCCGTCAACAAAATTGGCGAGATGGGGAATGGCAATGCCATTAAGGCGCTTAACAATTCTACATTCGAGGCTAAGGCACTACCCGCACTGAAAAAGCAAATTGACGAGATGCAACTGCCCGACTACTTTGTTGCAGAATTGGTGCGCGACTATGCTAAGGCTTTGATTGGGGATGCCTCGATTGTGGCACGCACCAATTTGATGCACTACATATTATTATTGTGTGGCTTCGACATTCGTCCTGCCTACGAGGTAACAACGGGTACACCTATATTACTATTCCCCTTCAACCAAATGGTTTTTGCTCGCACTTTTTTGGAACTGAATGGACAAAAGTTTTTTATATTCACCCCCGATCTCGAAAAACTAAATGTGGAGGAAGCTCGTTTCCGCACGCCGCAATTTAGTTCTCCGATGAAAGAGTTGCGCAATGTGGACCTTGTTATTCGTAAACCGCTCAACATTAAAGGGGAGGTTCACAACTACACACTGACCCAAGGAGGCATCACCGTGAAAGGCTCAGTTAACGAGCGTTTGATGAAGATGGTTTATAAATATCCACAAATGCCTGTTCCATGTTATGCACAATCCGTGCTCGACGCCAACACGCATCGCGAGGTTGAGGAGCAAATTAAAGCTCAAATTGGCACAGAGGTAAACTTGGGCAATGTAAACCGCTTGCTCCACTTTGTGCAATCGGCTTTTGCTTATGCTACCGACGATGAGCAGTTTGGATTTGAAAAGCCCTATTTCTTTGAGGAATTGCTTTATTACCCTAAGTGCGACTGCGAGGACCGCTCTGTGTTCTACGCCACTTTGCTGCGTAACGTGATGGGGGTTAACAATCACCTCATTAACTTTCCTGGACATGAGTGTGTTTCTGTTTCGCTACCTAACGAAAACATTTTAGGTTCGTTCTACGAAAATAACGGTGCGCAATTCTACATCTCCGACCCCACCTTTATTGGTGCTAACACAGGACAATGTATGCAACAATATCGCAACACAGCTCCAAGGGTTGAACCATGGTGACTTTTTTAGAAATGCTCTTTTCTATAAACGGGGGATTGTAAATAGGGGATTGCACTAAAAAATCCCCCACCCTAATCATTTAAACAAATTCATGGACTTGTGTCTTATGCACTTTTTTTAAGACACAAGTCTTTTTTTCGGAAAAACTTCACTATGAAACCATTCTTTCTAACACTGCTCATGGTGTGCTATTCTGCCGTTATCCCCTGTTTAGCACAAGGAGAGGACACACCTCTCTCACCTAAGGAACTGAAAACGCTTACTAAAAAGGCTAACAAAGGCAATGTAGACTGCATGCTGCGTTTAGCACTTCATTATTCACAGGGTGAAAACCGAGACTCCTTAACTGCACTACGTTTTTTGAAAATGGCTGCCGACAAGGGCAATGCTGAAGCACAAGCTGAGGTGGGACTACAATATATGAACCGCCATACGCCTCAAGACACCGAAACTGCCTTACACTATAATCAGTTGGCTGCAGACCAAGGCAACGCCATGGGGCTTTATAACTTGGGGGTTCTATACCTCTGCACCGAGGGGGATGCAAACGAAGAACGTGCTACCGAATGTTTTAAGCAAGCAGCTATGAAGGGAATGGCTTTGGCTCAATACTTCTATGGCTTATTGCTCGGCAATAACAACGAAACTGCCGAACAGAGCATCTATTGGTTGCAAAAAGCAGTTGACCAAGGCTTTTTGCCAGCCTTCTCAAAATTGGCTATACGCTATATTGCGCAACAAGATTTTGCAAATGCCTTGAAATATGCACAAATTGCCGCTAACGAGGATGACGCTACGGCACAAGGCATTTTGGCTACTATCCTCTATGCAGGTTGTGGCATAGAAAAGGATGCTGAAGCGGCTCGCTATTGGGCATTAAAGTCTGCCCAGCAAAATAACGACATGGCACTGTGTGTGCTAGGCAGCATTTACTACGATGAAGAGAACTACGCCTACGCTCGCTCTTATCTTGAAAAGGCGGCAGCTTTAGGAAATGACCAAGCTTGTCTACTTCTTGCCAGCATGTATGCAGAGGGTAAAGGCGTTGACAAAAATGAACAGTATGCCATCAACTACCTCAAACAGGCTGCTAATCGGGGTAACAAAAATGCCCTAAAGCGTTTGAACGATTTAAAATAAAGTAACCATTCTGCAAACAACATCTGTTTGCTTATTAAAAGGCTCCCCCCAAAAGAGACTTATAACGCTGCAATGTGTTGCCACTCCTCATCCTCATGTAGCAGACTTAACTGCCCATCTACATTTAGGCTATAGCACATTGTAGATGGAATGTCTACCGAATAGTTGCCAAAGCTATTGCGCATAATGCAATAACTATCGGCATGATGGAGTGTGCTTTTTAGGCTTAGGATTTGTCTTTTTAGCAAAGCTATCATAGGGCCACGCGTAGAATAGTCGCAAATGTTGGGAGCTTTAGAGGCTTCGCCACCAAAACGAGCATAAACCAACCGATACTTTTGCATCAGTTGTGCCATGCGACGGTTGTAAACCTCTAACCTTTGCTTACCTGTGGGCAACGTAAAGTTTATTCCTCCATGAACCGATTCAAGCAGAAATAGGGCATAAAGTGCTTTTTCACGACGATGCACGCCCCCTAACACCAAGTCGGCATCAGGAAATTTTATGTTTCCACTCGCAGCATCAATCACAACCGTGCTCTTAATGCCACGCTGCAACATGAGCAAATCGAACACTTGACGATAAAACCCTTTGTAAACAAAGCGCTCGGGCTGTTCGTGCAGATAATTAAGTTGCAAATTACTATAGTATTGCGCGAAAATGCCAAGCAACTTTTTTACACGCTGCACCATGTCGTTACCTACTTCAAAAAGCAAAAAGTGGGAGAACACTTCGCCATCCGTTACCGACTCGCCCACCTTTATCATGACCGAAGGAGAAACCATCGACATCTCGCGCAACCCTAATTTGGCAGAAAGCAGTTCACGACAAAACGCATGTGTTTGCATGCTGCATAAACTGAGCAAAGCCATGGCAATGCGTTCGGCACTGGCTTTGGGATAAAGAAATTTCACCATGTTGCTCAACGCTTCTTTATCTAAACTGCCATAATGTGCCGAAAGCCGCGGAATATACACAAAGTCTAAGCCTGCCAGCCGAATCATGTTTTGCAATTCTTCATAATGTGCGTCAACTTGTTGGTGTATACTTTCGTGAGCTTCAGCCTCAACATAAAGCAGTTGGTTTTCATCAAACCGCATCAAGTCGTTATTCACCGAGAGCACAGTGGCAGCCTCGCGCTCATCATCTAATAGCACACAATGCAAAGCAAGCATTAGCAAAGCTTCGGAGCGTACAAAGTGATTATCGCTCATGGCAACCTTCGTAAAATCTCCCATCATTTGTTGGCGTTCTTCGGCATCAAGCATAGTCAAGGTTTGAATGGCGGCAGCAAAGGTGATATTCTCTGCTCGGCATTCGTCTTCATGAGTTATTTTGTATTGCTCGCGCAGATGGTCTAAACAGTCCATCTCATTGATGTCGATTATTCCATCCGCCTTTACCAGGTCGGTCAACACACGCATTAAGCTTGCTTTTTCTTCTTGCTTCATTTACTATATATATATTATAGGAGTGTTTCTCTAATATATGCAGCCAATTTTAGGGAGGTGAAAAACTACATACTGCGTAAGAAACATGGTTTACTTGCAAAAATACAAAAATATATTGTATCTCCTAAAATTCATTTCATTTACCTTATGCGATAACCTTACCTTGAGGCTTTATAAAGAAGCCTGGTATTAGAATGAGGTTCTTGGGGAGTTAAAAATTTATGTGTTTTACTCCAAAATCGTTTTAGTTAAAACGTTTCAGCGAGTTAACTAAAACGATTTGGCGAGTTAACTAAAACGATTTCGGAGTGTTTTTGATGCTATGGGATTGTCTTTTGCGCCAGCATTACCCGTTAGGGATCCTTAAACGAAAAATCCCTTGCAAAAGTATTACTATATTACCTTGCCATTTAATATGGTAATACTTGCCCCTTTAATACGTATTACTTTGCCAAGTATTACTATAATACTTTTTCAACACACATTCTGTGCTTTTTTCAACAAAAAAGTCTATTGATTAACTCGACCAAGTTAATTGATTAACTTTGCCTTTTCTATTGATTAACTCGTACGTGTTAATTGATAGACTCGGAAAGGGAATATTGAATACGGATTTTGCTGATTGAACAGACTTCTTTCTCTTCGGACTGAAAGGGATGAAAAGAAGGATGGTTTCTTGCACAATATGTTCGTCCTATGAAACGGTTGTTCGCCTACACCCAAATGCACAACTACGGCATGTGAAGTTTGAGGTTGTGCATGCAAAAACGATACAGAAAAATGCAGATTTTGAACACCCTAACAATTTTCTTTGTCTTAGCATGCAACATTTTGCACAAAACAACTAACTTTGCTCCCTCAATACGCATATATTTTGTAACAATGATTGACACCATTATCAATGCTGCGCTCAGAGCTGGACGCGCCATTATGAACATCTATAACCACCCCGACTTAGATTGGCAGGTGGAACGCAAAGCCGATAATTCGCCTTTAACATTGGCAGACCGTGAGTCGCACCGCGTAATTGCCGAAGCTTTAGAGGCGACTCCTTATCCCTTGCTTAGTGAGGAAGGTGCACATCTGCCCTATGATGAACGCAAAGATTGGCACTCGCTGTGGATTGTTGACCCATTGGATGGCACAAAGGAGTTTTTGAAGAAGAACGATGAGTTCACGGTGAACATTGCTTTGGTTACCGATGGAGTGCCTGTGATGGGCGTGATTTATGTGCCTGCTAAGCACCAACTATTTTGGGGCGAAAAAGGTCAGGGTGCCTTTACGGCTGAGGTTGACCCCGAAACTTTACATGTGGGTAAGCCTGAGGCTTTGCCGCTTAAAGGGGCTGATTGGGGACGTCCCTTCCGCGTAGTTGCTTCGCGCTCGCATCTTTCGCCCGAAACTGAAACTTTCATTACTGACTTGCGACGCCATCACCCCGACTTGGAGATGGTGAGTGCTGGATCTTCGCTCAAGCTATGCTTGGTTGCCGAAGGTAAGGCGGATATTTATCCGCGTTTGGCTCCTACGATGGAGTGGGACACTGCTGCAGGACATGCCATTGCCTTGGCTGCTGGAAGAAAAGTGCTTGATGCGCAAACTGACTTACCGCTTACTTACAACAAAGAAGACTTGCACAACCCTTGGTTTGTGGTGAAGTAGGGAGTTTTTTGAACAGCTACTTACGATTTTTAAAAATGGTGTGTGTGTGTCATGATGTAAAGAGACACACCCGAATTTTCCCTTTAAGGCTTTATGCAACCCCTATTCGTTATTATAGTTTTAACCTTCGTGGTATTGGCACTGATTAAAGACCGCATGCGCCCTGGACTTGTGTTGCTCTCGGGTGCTGTGGTGTTTTTGTGTGCTGGCATACTTAGTCCCAAAGAATTGCTTGAGGGATTTGCTAACAAGGGCATGATTACTGTGGCTATGCTCTTTTTGGTAAGCGAGGGTGTAAGACGGTCGGGCATGCTCGAGGCATTGCTCAAACGCTTGTTACCACATGACAAAACGAGCAATAGTGTGCGACGTGTGCAAATGCGCATGTTGCCCACGGTGGCTTTTATTTCAGCTTTTTTGAATAACACGCCTGTGGTGGTTATTTTTGCTCCGATGGTAAAACGCTGGGCTGAAAAACATGGTGTGGCTGCTACAAAATTGCTCATTCCCTTGTCGTATGCCACCATTTTGGGAGGCGTATGCACACTTATTGGTACAAGCACGAACTTGGTGGTGCATGGCATGGTGATTGATGCAGGCTTTGAGGGCTTTTCGATGTTTGAGCTGGGTAAGGTGGGCGTGATTGTGGCTGCGGTGGGTCTGCTTTATGTGTGGTTGTTCTCGAACAAATTGTTGCCCACTGAACGCATTGACCGCGATGAGAACACACGACCTGATGAACTTTTGCATGGTATGCACCGCATTGAGGTGGTGTTGGGAGCTCGTTTCCCCGCCATCAATCGTCGCATCATCGACTTTGACTTTAAACGCAAATATGGTGCAGACATTCTTGAACTGAAACGGGGTGGTGTTACCATGATTATGCACGACATGCGACGTGAACGCTTTCATGAAGGTGACACTTTGGTGTTGCTTGCTAACGATGACTTTATGAAGAACTGGGGCGACTCTTCGTTCTTCCTTATGGTGTCGAATGGCAAAGAGCAGGACTTTAAGATGCCACGTTGGAAGTGTTGGCTCTCAGTTATTTTGTTGTTCTTGATGATTGTGGGGGCTACTGTAGGCGAGCTTCCTGCTGTGCGTCAGGCAGTTCCACGCATGCACTTAGACATGTTTTTCTTTGTGTGTGTAGTTACTATTATCATGGCTTGGCTCAATATTTTCCCTGCTCGCAAATATACCAAGTACATTTCGTGGGATATACTTATTACCATTGCTTCGGCTTTTGCCATTAGTAGGGCTATGCAAAACTCGGGCATGGCAGACGCTGTGGCACAATTCACGGTGGAACTGAGCAAGAGTTGCAGTCCGGTGGTGTTATTGGCAGTGATTTTCATTATTACCAACTTGTTTACGGAGTTAATGACTAACAATGCTGCAGCGGCTTTGGCTTTTCCGCTTTCGTTGAGCATTGCACAACACATGGGTGTGAGCCCTATGCCTTTTTTTGTAACTATCTGCATGGCAGCCTCAGCGAGTTTTAGCACGCCTATTGGTTATCAAACAAACTTAATTGTGCAAGGTGTGGGCAATTATAAGTTTGCCGACTTTGTGCGCATTGGGCTTCCGCTCAACATCATTGCTTTGGTTATCACCGTTACCATTGTTCCCTTGCTTTGGCCTTTCTAAACAGGTGTAACAAGGCATGAACAAAAAATATCTATGGCATTTGCGTTTTGAGGGGACGCTAATTCCCCATTTGATAAAAACGCAAATGCCATAATTTGTATTAACATAAGTTCGAAATAAGTTTAAATTACCTCATTTACAAGTATGAACAAACAAGAAAGTTTAGAACTAAAAGGCGTAGCTATACTAATGATGCTTTTTCTTCACCTTTTTAATACGCCAGAACGTGCAGCAGAGTGTTACAATCTTTTGTATATAGGAGATAAGCCTCTGTCCCTGTTACTGAGTCGTATAGGTGGAATGTGCGTACCTATCTATATTTTTATTTCTGGTTATGGACTTGCTGCTTCATGGCAGAAGCAACCCAATCATCAGTTACATCCTTTGAAACGAATTTGGCGCTTGTTTGGCATGTATTGGACTGTTTTTTTACTTTTCATTCCTTTGGCAAGTTATATAAGACCAAGTGAATATCCTGGTAGTATCGGTGAATTCGTATTGAATTTCTTTTGCCTAACATACTCTTACAACGGAGAATGGTGGTTCTTGCGTTCTTATATTCTTATGGTATTGTTTTCTCCATGGATTATAGGTTGTATGATGCGAGGGAAAAAACAACGCAAAAGCATGATTATTGTCGCTGCCATAAGCTATATGGTATGGGCTGTATTATCTAAAACACATTGGATGCAAGATTTTTATGTAATGGATGTTGTAAAGAATTTTTTACATATCTATTTTTCCTTTGTCTTCGGTGTATGGCTGTTCTGTACGGGGGGGGTATTTCGTTTACGTACGAAGTTAGATACACTATCCGCAAATCGTAGATGTTGGGTAATAGCAACTGGCATAGCTTTACCTCTTATTTTATGTTTTGTCTACGAAAAAATGTTCATAAAAGCCATTGCAATGATGCCTCTTTTGCCTTTCTATCTTATGCTCAATAGAGCTGGATGGGTGAAATGCGTGTTATGCTATTTGGGGCGTCATAGCACCTATATGTGGCTTACACACTCATTCTTTTGTTATTATCTTTTTCACGATTATATCTACGGCTTACGCTATCCTGCACTAATGTTTGGTGTACTAATAATGCTTGCACTCATATCGTCCTATGTATGTAAGTGGGTGCATGATGGTGTTGCACATCTTTTCTCTAAATTGTACTTACGCACACGTTAGCAAGATGCAAAAAAATTACATCTGTGTAACATTTTTGACAAGCACAGCAAAATAATTACACTTGTATATTATTGATTTTCAATGCTTTTCTGTATATAGCAACATTTATACTAATATTTGCAACATCTGTACTAACACGTTCGTGCGAAATTGCCGTATCTTTGCATCGTGAATTTAAGCAAGCTACTGGCTGTCTGCGTGAGCACATATATCTAATATATATAAAGCGTTCGCGGATTACACTCCATTAGCCAACACAAACTAAACACATAGCAGACGCGATCTGCACACATAATGATCAACCCAAATAACATTATGTTCCGCGTACACACAACGCTATATGCCCCACAGCACATGCCAGAGGCAAGCTTGCTAACATGCACAACGCACGCACAACCGCGTGCAACTTTTTAAAATGGAATTCTAAAAATTCTGATTTCAAAATTCTAAAACTTAGGCAAGAAAGAAAAAGACATATAGGTTTAGGTTAATTGCTCGGGTAAAAAAGGTTGTTAAGGAAAGAAATAGAGTTTCGGGCATCCCCGAGTAGTGCTTTGAAACTCACAGGAAGCGATGTTTTTAAAAACAATTTATTGTTTTTATGGTCGCATTCCTAAAATACGCCTCTGTCGACGCGAGTCGGTGGAGGCGGTTTTTTTTGTCATCTCTAAACCAATGAGAACCACTCTAAATTCTAAAAGCGTCAAAAAGTTTTTAATTCTCAATGAAGTCGTCTAAACTTTTATGAAGTTCAAGATTTGCCTTTATTTTTGAAACGATTTTTATATAAGATAGGCTGCACCTCAGCAAAAATCTCAAGCAAGCTTGGCTTTTTG
>UQPD01000003.1 GCA_900542795.1 uncultured Prevotella sp.
TAAAACCTTGCCAATTTCGTGCAGATTTTTTTTATGGATTTTGAACACCCTACCTAACGGGGTGAGGCTAACGCATGAAACATTGATAATTCTATCAATAATCGTACAAAAAAATGTGGATTATGAATATCCTACCCAAAAGGGATTATTTATGGCTATTCCTTTTCCCTTTGCGTAGCGCATAAATAGTTTGTAATACTTATTACTTAAGTAGGTATTCTAAGTTATTTTATACAATCAGCAAGTGATAAGACTGATGCTATAAAAGGTAAAAGTTGACTCCTCTATTGACTTCAATAAGTATGAGGAGTACATCAATTGGAGTATCTAATCCATGCCTTCAAAGTTACTCGTCAGTACCACCTAAGTAACACTCCTGTGTCAACTAAGTGAAACTCCAGTACCACCTAAGTAACACTCCAGTACCAGTTAGACAGTATTAAAAGTGATACTGGGAATAGAGATACTCTAATTACATTTCATTAAAGAAGAAATATGGTATAAAGCCCAATGTATAGTACAATAGTCCGTTAAAAATGACGTAACTTCTTGATAATGAGAGAGTTATTTAATATAATATAACTAATAAAATTTGGCTAAGTGGCTGATAATCAGTAACTTTATAGTTCAAAGCTTAAAGTAAAATGACATCAGAACCACTTAACCAATATACGGATATCTGCAAAGGTGCAATCAAGGATTCATCTGCAAAGTTAGGAAATGTTTTTGTAAAGTTGCTCATGGAAATACTTTTATTGTATGTAGCAATACCAAGAAAGATGAATTTCACGCAAATGGGGCGTTATGGTTCCCATTGTGAGCAGACTTACAGAAGTAACTTCAATCGCGATCGAAGTAAATCAATCGATTGGATGAAATTTAATCTTGCCCTTTCGCGTCAGTACTTGAATTTGCAAGGATTATTAGCTATAGCCATAGATCCGTGTTTTATCAGCAAGTCTGGAAAGAATACTCCGCATATAGGAAAATTCTGGTCGGGGTGTGCTGGTTCCATTAAACATGGACTCGAAATTATGGGCTTAGCTCTTGTTGATGTTCATGCTAACACTTGTATGATGCTGCGTGCGCACCAAACACCTTCAACTAAAGAATTGAAACTACGTGATATGAACCAGGTAAAACATTACATTGATGTTATCAGTTGTTACAAAAAGGATTTGCGAAAAGTTACCGATGTCATCGTAGCTGATGCATTCTTCTCTATACGCACATTTGTAGATGGAATCAAAGAATATGGGTTTCATCTTGTTAGTCATTTCAGAGATACCGCAGTTTTACATTACGTATATACAGGACCTCGTTCAAAGAAACCTGGACGTCCCAAGATGCTTGATGGAAAAATTGGCTACAAGGAACTTGACTTCACACGTATGGAAAAGTTACATATTGAAGGTCTTGAGAGTTCTGCATATACACTCATCGCTTATTCAAAAGCCTTGAAGCAAAAAGTACGTCTTGTCATTTGGATTATGCCTAATGGCAAGCACAAACTTTTCTTCTCCACAAAGACATCTATGTCTGGGGAAGATGTATTGTACATATATCGTTCTAGATTCCAAATAGAGTTTTGCTTTCGTGACGCGAAGCAATTTACTGGTCTTACACTGCCAGGCAAGACACAAGAATCAGTTGGACTTCTCCTACAATGCATCTTTTGCTTCACAAAATGTCGCAAAGGTGATGATGAAGCAAAATGACTTACCATACTCAATGGCATCATTTAAAGAACTTATGGTTAGTACATATCTCGCCAATTTAATTTTTGACAAGTGTCGGAAAGCCCCGAACAGGCATTTAATTAGTCAAACTATCAAAGAACTCTTTGGCTGGCAGCGCAAAGCGGTTTAGCCGATAACCCATTTTTTAACGAACTATTGTTGTTATAAAAGGGACACAAAAATATACCAAGTTATTTTTTAACCGTCACTTAATACTTATTACTTTTTCTTCTGTTGTTCCGCAGAACTCGGGAGCATATACGCACGAGATGCTTGAAATGCCTGTGGTGAAAGTGCCTGTGCGGTCAACAAAGAGTTCTTCGGAGAATTGGTGTGTGCCTTTGCTAATGCGTTCAATGAAATAGTCGGTAGAGCTGTCGTGAACGGCACGATAAGCAGCCAAATCTGTGTTCCAAGCATAGCCCGAAAGCGGTTGAGCAGGAGCAAAGCAAGCGGGACGAGCTGCATGGAGCGATATGAAATCGTAGTCGCGGTTGGCTGTTAATTTAAAAATCTGCCGTACGTGGTCGCCCTTTTGCAGCAAGGTGTTGGGGGGTAGAGGTTTCCAGGTGTTGCCTTGTTTCACCTCGAAGCGGCGTGAGAGTTGTAAACCCTTGCCTTGTGTTGACACTTGCGAAGCTGGCACACTATAGGTGGCGTAGACACTTCCCCACGACAGTCCGTTGGTGTGTTTGTGCAACGTGACGGCGGTGGCATTAACAGTTGGGGCATGGGTGAAGGTTTGATAAATGTAGCCCATGGTGGCAACACGCTGTGAAGATACGGGTTGAGGGCTTGTCACACGTTTGTTGTGATGGAGCAAGGTAAAATCAATGGGTGTTTGCTCTCCAATAGGCACGAGCGGAGCGTGCGCGGTGGCAGCCTGGGTGAGGAGAATGTAAACCGCATCGGTTGTGGCACGCGAGGTCTCCCACATCTGTGTGCGTTTGGCTTGCATTAGCCACAAGCACATTTCGTTGGCTTCGGTGTGTTTGCCAAAGAGTTGTAGCGCTTCGATGGTGGCGCATTGCGTGGGGATGCGATAAGCGTTCCATGACCATTCGGCACGTGGAGCATCGAAGTAACGACCCATTTCGGGCTGGGTTGTGGTGTGCTCTAACAAACTCTTTAGGGCAAGCTCGGAGGGTGCGGTGCGTCCTGCTTTAGCAAGTGTGATGGCAGTAAGGGCTTTGCCATAGAGGGTGAGGTTGTGGCGAAGGGCTTCGGCACGATCGAGCAGGAAGTTGGCATCGGCATCGGGCTGCTTGTTTAACAAGGTGCGTAAGTAAAGGTAGCGCAAGGCAAACTCTGAGGGTAGTAGGCGGTGACCCACCTCTTTTTCGTTGTGTTTTAGTTGCGCGACATATTCGCGGATGTGGTGTTGCACAAACTGAAATGCAGCATGGAGCATGTGTGTGGTTTGGGGCGTGGCACGCGCGGTGACTTGTTGGCTACGTGCCAAGAGTGTGGCAACCTCAAGAGTTGTTAGGGCATTGCCAGGCATGCCAGGATACCAACTAAACGAACCGTTGGGTTGTTGCAGGGCTTGGAGGTGGTCGATGGCGGTGTAGAGTAGGGCTGCAGAGACCTCTTCGTTGAAAAGTTGGCGCAATGCGTTGACACGGTTTTGTTGAGTAGTGGCTTGTTGCAACCAAGGGGTGGCATCTGTTAGACGCTGTAATTGCAGTGCGGTGAGCTGTTCTGCCTCGCTCTGGGGAGCCTCCTTCTTATCTACCATTTGCTTGATTTCGGGATAGGCATTGGCTATGTATTGTGCCATGTTAAGGGCGTAAAGATGGGTGGCCCACTCTTGGGCATTGAGGCAGTTGACTTGGGTGGACAGGGCGGGTAGGGCGGTGACGGCATACCAAGTGGGATTGCTTGAAATTTCGACTGCTAAACTGCGGTGTGTGGCATGGGGGGCATGGAATAAGGTGTCGGTGCGCAACGTGTAGATGCCTTTTTGGGTTAGTGAGAAGGGAAGGGTGCGCGTTACTTCGACATCGGTGGTAAGGATGGGGAGGTAGTGTTCCTCACCATCGCTGTAGCCACTGCCTTGTGCTATGGTGCGGCACACGAACATGCCTGCTGCTTGTGTGGCGTTGTAGGTAAAGGTGTAGACTTTTGAGGTGCCTGGTGCCAAACTGATGGTTTGCTGCGCCTGATAGGGAGGGGCTTGGTTGCTGGCGTCGGTAAGTGTGAGTTGCAACTGGGCACAGATGGTTTTGCCAGAGAGGTTGGTGACCTTTATGGGGAGGTCGGTTTTGTCGCCTTTGCGCAAAAATCGAGGCAAGGCTGGTTCAACCATAAATTCTTTGCGTGCCACAAGGGTTGTGTCGATGCGTCCATAATCCATGTGTGGGGTGTGAGCCAATGCGCGGAAATTCCATTGTGTCATGCTTTGGGGTAGGGTGAAGGTGAGGGTGGCTTCGCCTTGGGCATTGGTGCGGAGGGCTGGACGGAAGAAGGCGATTTCGGCAAAATGGGTGCGAGGGCTGATGGTGCTTGTGGGGGCGTTGCCAGCATCAGCGGGGCTATTGAGGGCTTTAGTTGAGCTTGCTTCGTACAATTCGGCTTTCGCTGTCAAGGCGGTTTGGGGAGCTGCCATGTTGTAGACTACTTGGCTGCGTTGGGCATATTTGCGCAGTACTTTGCCCTTGCCATAGGCTATTACGCCAGGGAAGGGGGTGTAGTTGAAGAGGGCTTCGTCCCACTGACTAAAGGTGAGCGCATGGGGGGTGAGCCAATGGATGGGCAGGTGTGCGAACAGGGAACTTTGGCTGGTTTGCCAATTACTGGTGCATGAAGCGTAACTGAGGTGGCGGGGAAAGGTAACGGCATAGTCGGGCCAATAACTGGGGGCTAAAGCATCGAGCGAAGCGTCGTAGAGGCATGCCATGATTTGGGCATCAGCGGGCGAACCGTTGGGTTTGGTTACTTGTAGCACCCATTGCTCTTGTTGCCCCGGGGTGAGACGCGAACGGAAGGATTTCCACTTAACTTGTAGTTGCTTGTTGGGCACAGGTTTTGTTACACGCACTTGTTGGGTGTGGAGTTTGCCATTGCGCAACAGGGCTAAATAGAGGGTTGCTCCATCGCCATAGGCTGCTTTGTAAGCAAAGTGCAGGCTCTGCAACTCGTTGTGTAGTGCAATGCGTCGGCTCTCAATTACGTTTTTGCCTGCGACCACGTCAAGGAAGAGGGTGGCATCGTTGCAAGGGGATCCAAAGAGAATTTGGGCACTGTCGCCAGCTTGGTTCTTGTTGGAGTAGAAGAATAGAGGATTTTCGCGGTCGGCTGGTTGGGTGTCAGTGTCTGAGAATAGCAAAAAATCTACCGATGATTCGTCTGCTTCGGGGGTGCTATAAAGTAATTTGTATTTTCCTGAAGCTAAGTTGGCGAGTGCATTTACAATAAAGGGCTTGCCGCTAACGAATGTGCCTTCTGCGCAAGGTTTGTTGTTGCACAGCAAGGTATATGTGCCATGGGCTGCCATGGTTTCGCCTTGTGCATTGAGTTGTTGGATACAGAAACTGGGCAGTGGTGTGTGTTGACTGCGGCAGATGGTTGTTGGCACTTGTGCACTGAGCCAGGTGGGACGTGTGGCTACGCTTAGGGCGGTGGAACCTTGAGTGGTTTCGCCATTTTCAGCAGTCACGGTGTAGCTCACGGTGTAGGTGTAGCGGTTGTAACGGAGGGTGTTTTCTGCCTGAGTGGTTGGGGCAAGCCAAATGGGGAGTGTAAAGCTACCTTCGGCATTGGTGGTTGTTTCGCCTGACTGAGGTTCGAAGTCTTCGTCATTCCAAAAGAACCACGCTGAGCGGTTGACTTGATATTGCACACGTGCATGGCTCACGGGGATGCCGCTGTAAGTTTGGGCTTTGCCTGTTACTTGTAGGGTGTCGCCTAATGCGTAGGCTGTTTTTAAGGGCTGGGTTGTGGCGGTGAATGTGGGACGTTTGTATGCTTCAACCCGAATATAGGTTGTGGCGTTGATACTGCCTTGGTTGAGCGACAGACGGAATTGGCCTGGAAGGCATTGTGTGGGTAAAGTGAAACTGCCACTAAATGTGCCCATGGAGTCGGTGCGTAGCATGAGGGCGTCTGTCTCCTTGCCATTGACGTTGTAGAGTTTCACGGTAGCTTCGAAATGGGGTACTACTTGGTAGTTGTCGGATTGACGGCTGAAGGCTATGCCCGAAAATTGCACTTGTTGCCCTGGACGGTAGATGGCGCGGTCGGTGTAAAGCTGCACGATGGTTTGGGTTTGGTTGGAGGCGTTTTCCCAATAAGCTAAATCGGAGAGGTAGAACAAATTGGCAGATTCATCGTGATTGTAGGCAAGGGCATAGGCATAAGGGTTGCGTCCTTCTGTTTTCAGAAAGACTGTGCCTTGTGGGTTGGTTGGGTATGTTTTTTGACGTACGTATTTATTGTTATTCGATCGTTTATAGGCAATGACTTTTGCGCCAATCACGGGCTTTCCGCTACGTGTGTCAACCACTGTTATGCGATTGTTGCCGTTAGGTGTAGCAAATTTTAGGGCTGTTAGCGCAGTTACTGTTAAGGTTTGTCCTGCTAGGTGTTTGCCTTTGTGCAGAATTTCAACATAATAGATGCCTGGAAGGTTGGGAACTTGGAATGTGGTTTCACCTTTGTTCCATGCGTAGGCAGGGGTGTTTTGTAATGCGGTGAGTGGGAGGGTGCTAAGGGGCTTTTGTTTTTTAGCCAAATCTTTAAGTTTGCTGCTGTTGTATGATTGTAATTGCACTTGCGAGTTGAAAAGGCGCACAACTCTTAGTTCGGCTGATTGAAGATTGCGTAGCTGATAGGTTAGCGTGTGTGTGCTGCCAGGATATGCGCAGTTGTTGATGTCGTGAACTATTGCTGCGGGCTGTGTGAGTTGTAGCATGAAGTTGCGCAGTGTGTTGCCTGATTGTTCGCTGAAGCGTTTGCTCCCCTTCTCGGCCCAAGCATAAAGCACACTGTCGTTGTGTGCTGCAGCGACTGAGGTGGGGGTGTAATGTTGATAGAGTTGGGTAATGGCATTGTAAACTTCAACCACGATTTGGGTGTTGCCGTAGGTTTGTGTTAGGGCTATTAGACTTTTGTATTTTGCATGGTCTTCAATGCGACCTTTGATGTGAAAGGATGCACCGTATTGTGCTTCAACGGCGCGTAGGGCGAGCCATGCAGCTGCATCATATTGCTTACGTTGCTTGTAAAAATCTGCCATGCGTTGGAGTAAATCCGTTTTTTCGCGTGGTGTGAGGTTGCCTTGGTTGATGTAGCTGTCGAGCAGAATTTGTAATAAATCGTTGTGAAAGTATGCACTGGCTGCACCTAAGGTAAAGAGGGGCTTATAGGTATCGGTTTGACAGTTTGCCAAGACTTCGGGCTGGGTTATTGAGGCTTTGAAATGTGCATCTGCTTTTTGACGCTTTTCATTTGCTGTAAGGTTGTCATCGCTGAAGTTGCGCTTGGCGTAGCATTGCGCCAAGGCTGCATGTAGCAGTGCTTGCATGACGGGGCGCGTTTCGGTTTTTAGCAAAGCCTCTATGCGGTTGGTATAAACTTGTGCTGTATCGGGCGAAATTTCGTAGCCATAAGTGCGTAACATGAGCATGGAGCGTAGTATTTGCGCCTCATTCTTCTCATCGAGCGCTTTGTTGTAAATGCGTTGTATGCGCTTGATGGCTGATTGTGGTAAATCGTTTTCGGCATCTGTTTGCACTTGTTTCCACAAATTGTTGTAGCTTTGAGCTGATGCACTGGCTGCAAGCACGAGCCATATCATTAAGGATAATATCTTTTTCATCTTACGATTATTTTTGGGGGGATGGAAGAACTTGAGAGGGGGACTCCTTATTTAATAGCGCATGAGAACCTCAATAGAATGTAATACTTAATCCAGATTTACCCTTTGGGATTGGGTTAGCGCATGAAACCCTCAATAGAATGTAATACTTAATACTTAATACTTAATACTTAATACTTATTACTTTTTGCTTGTTTCATCCACAGCCAAACTTCGCGGTAATAGCTGGCGTAGCCAAGTATGCCGAGTAGCATAACAAGCATGGTTTTTAGTCCGTGGGTGATAAGAGCATAGGATTGTGCAACACTTTTGGCAATGCCGTAGACCGAGGTGAGGGTTTTAACAATGGCAAAGTGCCATGGACCTGCTCCTGCTGGGGTGGGGAGGAGTACGCCTACACTGGTTGCGGCAAAGACGTGTAGGGTATCGGCTAAACCAATGTCTGTCATTTCGCAAAAGCAGGGTACCAATAGGTAGAGTTGCAGAAAGTTACAGGTCCAAATGGCTAAACACAGGGCTGAAAAACTCAATGGGCTCTTTAGGTGTGCCACGGCACTGATGCCAACCCAAAGGTTTTGCATAAAGTTGTGCACATGTTTCCACCATAGTTTAAATGTTATGCCAACGAGTAAACAAATTCCACAACCTATTGCTATGTAGAAGCCGTAGTTGGGTACCATCCAGGTTAAGCCTTCGGTTAGGTTGTGTACCAATGATATGGTGTTGTGCCAACGCAAGGTAATGGTGAGTCCTACGACGAGTAGTAGACAAATAATGTCGGCTGCTTTTTCGATGACCACGGTGCCAAAGGCGCGTGTTGACACTTGGGCATCGCCACGCTTTACGAGTAAAGAACGGGTGAGCTCGCCTAAACGAGGGGTTACGCTGTTGATTAGATAGGATATGAACATAAGTTCGATGGCTCTGCGACGGGTGGTTTGGATGTGCGCTGCATCGAGCAACATGTGCCAACGTAGCGAACGAAAAACATTGGCTAAAATGCCAATGGCTAATGCCGCTACAACCCATACGTAGTTGGAACGCTTTGTAAAAAAGGTTCCTAAGGTTGAAAAGTCAAAGCCTCGGTATACGCCGTACATTAAGGCTACACCTATGAGGGTTGAAGCGATTAGAAATAATATGTTTTTTAAGGCAGCGCTCATGTATTGTATTCAGATTGATTTTAGATGTTAATTGAAGGCTAAAGTACAACATTTTAGAAACATAAGCACGGGATTTGTCTTTCTATAAGATAAAATGGTATTTTTTTTACTATCAGCATGCTGAATAGGGTGGTCTATGTTCGAAAAAGTTAGTAATTTCGCAACTTGAAATAAAGCATGAATATGGGATAGTATAAAAAGGCTATGTAAAGTCTGTAGTAATTAAGTAGGCTTAGGCAAGTTGGTTGAAACTGTCCTAAAAAACGAGAAAAAAATAATGGAACTTGAAAAGTTAGCACGCCAGTTGCGCTTGATGCTTATACTTACACAAAATCGTAGGTTGACGATTGACGAAGTGAGTGCGCAGATTGGCATAAGTCGTCGTTCGATTTACCGATATGTAGATGCGTTTAGGAATATGGGCTTTATTGTTAAAAAAGAAGGTCAAATTTATCGCATTGATCATGAGTCGGCTTTTTTACAGGATTTGGTAAAGGGTTTGCAGTTTACTGAAGAGGAGGCGCTTACCATTGCCCGTTCTATTAACTCTATCTACGATAACTCGCCCGAGATGCGACGCTTGCGCGATAAAATGGCGCATCTTTATGACATTGAGGCGCTGTCGCGACATGGCGTGAATAACCTTATGGCATTTAATCTTTGCCAGGTTTATCGTTGCATCCGCGAGGAGCGTGTGGCGTTATTTAAGAATTATCGTGACGAGAATAATCAGTCTGTTAACAACTATATTGTTGAGCCTTACATCTTTATGGCTACAACGAATGAGGTGCGCTGTTTTGACCTTACAAGTAAGACGAACCGCACGTTCAAGTTGGACCATGTGGAAAGTGTAGAGCCTTTCGACCTTTTGTGGTCGAATAAAAATGAACATGTGCCTTGCTATACGGACCTCTTTGGTTGTTCGGGCGAGCAGCGCACTCCTGTGTCATTGTTGCTCACAAGGGAGGCTACTGCCTGGTTGCTTCGCTCTTATCCTGATGCACAGCGTGAACTGTCGCTTGAAGAGGGTGGTAACTATCAGTTGCTCGAAACTTATGTTTGTGGTTACGAGGGTGTTGCCCGTTTTATTTTGGGGTTGTATAATGATGTGAAGATTGTGAACGCTCCCGAACTTCAAAATTATGTGGACAATAAATTGATGCAGATGGTTAAAAGCAAAGAGGATAAAGAAGCTAAAATGGTTTAGTGTTTTTTTGAAATCTACTTGTATACAAAAAAAGGATATGAAACGGAATAATTCTGTTTCATATCCTTTTTTAGGATGTATGGGGGATGTTTATGCTTCCTTCTCAGCCTTTATCTTTTCAGAAACGGCTTTGATTTTCTGGCTAATTTCTTGCAATTCTTCCTTCAGGCGTTCAACCTTCTTTTCGATGTCGGCTACGAGTGAGTTGCCTTTCTTTGAACTTGAGCGGAAGAAGGTGATGTTGGTTTCGTAGGTCTGAATTTCTTGCTTCTTGGCATCAAAAGCACCTTGCAAGCGGTTGCGCTCGCGTGTGAGTTCTGAACCTCCCTTTTCAGCAACATTTTTGCGGAAGTTCTCCATGCGACGCTTACCAGCATTTTCGTGGAGTGTGCCATAGATTTTGTCGCAGAGTTCGCGGTAGCGACGATACATTTTTTCCTTCTTGCTGTAAGGTACATGGCCAATCTCGTTCCAACGAGCCTGCAAGTCGCGCACACTCTGCAAGAGGTTTTCGCCAGCGTTTTCTACCAACTTCTCGAGTTCAGCAATCACGTTTTTCTTGAGTTCCAAGTTGGCTTCTTCTTCTTTGCGTTGTCCAGCGGTAGCTTCGTTCTTTTTCTCGAAGAAGTAGTTGCAAGCATCGTTAAAGCGCTTCCAAACCGCATCAGACACCTTATGAGCTACGGGACCGATGGTTTTCCACTCTTTTTGCAATTCAACGAGTTTGTTTGTAGTAGCTCCCCAATCAGTGCTGTCTTTCAAGGCTTCAGCCTTTTCAATGAGCGCATTCTTGGCAGTGAGGTTTGCATTGAGCTTCTCGCGGTTTGCCTTGAAGTAAGCAGTCTTGGCTTGGAAGAATCGGTCGCAAGCCATGCGGAAACGCTCAAAAATTTCGTTGTTGACCTTGCGCGGTGTGAAACCAATGGTTTTCCATTCGGCTTGCATTGCAAGTACCTGTTTGGTCATTTCTTCCCACTGAGCGTAGGTCTTTAAATCGTCGAAAACTAAAGCTTCAACCTTCTGGCAAAGCTCTGTTTTCTTTTGCAGGTTCTCTTCCTCTTGAGCTTTGATGGCTTCAAAGTGGTCTTGGTGACGCTTATTGATGAGGGTTGAGGCATCTTTGAATCGCTTCCAAATTTCGTCGCGAAGTTCCTTGGCTACAGGACCTGTTTCGCGATATTCTTGGTGCAACTTTTGCAACTGGTGGAAGGCAGAAATTACGTCCTCAACGTCAGCCAATTTCTCGGCAGCTTCACAAAGATGGGTCTTAATTTCAAGATTCTTCTTGAAGTCGTAAGCACGCATTTCGTGGTTTAAACGCAATTGGTCGTAGAACTGCTCGGTGTAGAGCTGATAGTTCTTCCAAAGTTCGGTAGCATTTTCAGCGGGAACAAGCTTAATTTCTTTCCATTCAGCCTGCAATTCCTTTACCTCGTTATAGCCTTTGTCGGCATCCTCGGGGGTAGCGGCAAGTTCTTTGATGCGTTCAATAATCTCTTGCTTACGCTTTAGGTTGTTCTGCTTCTCTTTTTCAGCCTCTTCGGCTGCTTTGTTGCGGAGTTCGCGAATGAGCGAGAGCTGTGCTTTAAAGTTCTCTTCGTCGGTGTCGGGAGCAGGCATAAAGTCCTCAGCCTTACCGCCTTCTTCCACAAATTTATCGCGTGCAGCGGTAACGTCGGCATTGTGAAAACGATAATAAAGCATTTTTAGGTGGTCCAGCTCTGTGCGTTCCACGTTTCCGCCATTATATACAATTTCCTTCAAGCGTTCAATCACTTCAGCCTTGGTGGTGGGATTGGCTTGCTTGGCGTTGTCAGTGTTTTCTGTTTCGTTGGCTTCGGCTGCAGGGGCAGCGTTTTCCACATTGTTCTCAACTGAAGCAGCCTCTGCGGCATTTACCTTCTGTTCTTCTGCTTCAGCAGTGTTTTTAATTTCGTCCATAATAAGTTAGGATAGGATCGTTCGTGTAAGTTTTATAGCGCATTTATAGCGCATAGTTAGACCGCAAATTTGCACAATATTAGTTGAGTAGCCAAACTTTTTTGTTAAAACTTTTGTGCAATTTGTGTAAAATGGTGTGTTTGGTGGGATAAGTGTGCTTTTTGCGCTCTTAAAGTAGGTGTTCGAAATTATTTTGAATACCTACTTATATCCATGCCTTCCAACGGAAGAGACCATAGAAGATGCCAGTTACAACGATAGAGGCAATAATTACCACGGGAAATCCCCACCACACAGCTTCCATGCCATTGATGAGGTTCATGCCAAAGATACTGGCTATAAGTGTGGGAAACATCAAGATGATGGAAACGGAGGTCATTTGTTTCATCACGCCTGCCATGTTGTTGTTAATAATGCTGGCGTAGGTTTCCATTGTTGAGTCGAGGATGTTGGTGTAGATGTTGGTTGTTTCGCGTGCCTGATTCATCTCAATGGTTACATCCTCAATGAGGTCTGCGTCCAATTCATCGACGGGGAGTTTAAACTTTAGTTTAGAAAGCAAGGTCTCGTTGCCACGAATTGAGGTGATGAAGTATGTGAGGCTGTCTTGCAAACGCGATAGTCCTATCAGGTCTTCATTGTCAATTTGGCGGTCGAGATTGCGTTTAGCTTCTTCAAGCAAAATGTTGATTTGCTTGAGTCGTTTTAGGTACCACACAGCTGACGAAAGGAAGAGTCTGAACACCAAGTCGACAGAGTCGGTGAAGCCTTGGTTGCGCTTTTGTTGGTACGACACAAAGTCAATCATCATGTTGGTTTCGTAGTTGCACACGGTTACGCAAATGCCTTTGTTCAGAATTATACCCATAGGGATGGTGGTGTGGGGAGTGCGCGAGGCTACTTCTTTTACATAAGGTATGCGCAAGATGATAAGCGACCACCCCTCGTCATATTCATAACGTGAGCGTTCGTCTTTATCTCGAATGTCATCTAAAAAATAGTCGGGAATTTTAAGGTCGTTAATCAAAAAATCCTCGTCCTCGGGAGTGGGACAAGTAACTTGTACCCAGCAATCGGGTGCCCATTCATCGATGGTTTGCAGCTTTTTGTTATAATTCCAATATGTGCGCATAAATCTGTTTCGTATAAGACCTCGTTTCTATTCAGAATATTTCATGTGGGGCGATTACTTGCGTTTGCGTAAGCACGCGCAAAAGTACGAAAAAAAGTTTGTTTGCCCACCGCGCATTTCTCAAAAACCGTTTCTACGAGTTTTATTTTTTTACACCTGTTGTACATCTTGTGCTTTGCAACAGTTTTACAACGATGTTGTGACAAAACGGAGAAAAAATAATGTGTAATTGCTGCGCCTTATTGGTTGAGCAATTACACATATATATATAATAAGGGATTTACCAAGGTATTCCTCCAGGTCTACCTCCGCCACTGCCCTTATTAGAGTTTAAAAGTCAGAATTTTTAGTATTCCCCTACTTGCTAATTATTTAAATGGCTTGCGCCAATCACATCCCTCTTTCCAACGTGAGCAACCATAGGCAGTGTTACCTTTAATAACTTTGCCTTGTCCACACTTAGGGCAGATGCTGCCTGCGCGAATGATGCGTTTGCGTGGCTTGGCTTCAGTTTGTTTCTTTGCGTTGGCTTCGGCTTTAGCGTCAGCGGCATCGGCTAAAGCTTTAATTTTGAGTGGTGCAGTGGGGGCTTGCTGTGTGACGTGTCGATTGCTGTTGTCTTGCAGCACTTGTTTTACAATGTCTGTAACCATCACTTTGAGCTCGCTGATAAATTGAGTTGCACTATATTCGTGGTGTTCAATTTGACGCAATTTCTTCTCCCACAAGCCAGTGAGTTCGGCACTTTTTAAGAGTTCTTCTTTGATGAGCGATATGAGTTCAATGCCTGTTGGAGTGGCTAAAATTGTTTTGCGTTGTCGGCGAATGTATTGTCTGCGAAAGAGTGTTTCGATGATAGCTGCACGCGTAGACGGACGTCCAATGCCATTTTCCTTCATAGCATCGCGCAGTTCTTCGTTGTCCACTGTTTTGCCTGCAGTTTCCATAGCCCGTAGCAGGGTTGCTTCGGTGTAATATTTAGGAGGTTGCGTCATTTTTTGTGCCAAGTCGGGGATGTGCGGTCCGCTTTCGCCCTTAATGAAGTCGGGCAAGGTGCGTTCGGCATCATCTTTCTTTTCGTCTTCATCAACAGCTGTAGTAGTGATTTTAGCAGCCGAAGATGGTACAGCTCTCCAACCTGGTTCAAGAATAACTTTGCCTGAGGTTTTAAACTGCACGTCGGCAGCTTGTCCTTGTACGGTAGTTGTGGCAAATTTACAGTCGGGATAGAACACCATGATGAAGCGACGTACCACAAGGTCGTAGACGTTGCGCTCCATGTCGGTGAGGTTGTTGGCTGCAACTCCTGTGGGAATAATGGCGTGGTGATCAGTAACCTTTGAAGAATCGAACACCTTTTTGCGCTTCAGTAATTGAGCCCCGCGTAAGGGCGCGAGTAATTCACCATATTGACCACTTACGCCATTAAGAATGTTCTTACATTTAGGGTAAATGTCATCGGATAAATAGGTGGTGTCAACACGCGGATAGGTAGTCACCTTTTTTTCGTAGAGAGCTTGTATGAGTTGCAAGGTTTGGTCGGCAGAGTAGCCAAACTTTTTGTTGCAATCCACTTGTAGTGAGGTAAGGTCGAAGAGGCGAGGCGGTTGTTCGGTACCACGCTTCTTTTCTACGGAGTTTACCACAAAAGGCTCATTCTTAATTTTTTCAAGGGCAGCACGTCCTTCTTCTTCCGTGGTATAACCACGTCGTGTGGGTGCGGCAGTCTTCTTTTTGTCGGCAGTTTCGCCTTCAGTTGTTCCCTCTTCGTCTTCGTTGGGGTCAGCCATAATGGCGTTGAATGTCACGTCGCGATATTGGGTGGTAAGCACCCAATAGGGTTCGGGCTTAAAGTTTTCAATTTCAAGTTGTCGACGCACAATCAGTGCCAATGTGGGAGTTTGCACACGACCGATAGAAAGGGGTGGTGCTCCATATCCGCCACCATACTTAATGGTGTAGAGTCGTGTAGCATTCATGCCCAATAGCCAATCGCCAATGGCGCGACAAAGCCCAGCTTCGTAGAGCGACTTGTAGTCATCCTGAGGCTTAAGGGTGGAAAAGCCCTCGCGTATGCTCTCTTCAGTAAGTGATGAAATCCATAAACGGTCAACGGGGCATGTAGCTCCCGCCTTTTGCATAACCCATCGCTGAATGAGTTCACCCTCTTGTCCGGCATCACCACAGTTGATGATGCGTTCAGCCTTTTGCATGAGTTTCTCGATGATTGCAAATTGGTTTTGCACACCTTGGTCGTTTTTCAAACGGATGCCAAAGCGAGGAGGCATCATGGGCAAAGCCCCGAGGCTCCACCGTTTCCATAAAGGCGTGTAGTCCTCGGGGTATTTAAGTTCGCAAAGATGACCGAAGGTCCAAGTCACTTGATAACCGTTTCCTTCAAGATATCCTTGATGTTGCTGCGTGGCTCCAAGTATATTGGCAATATCGCGTGCCACGCTGGGTTTTTCTGCAATGCAGACTATCATTGTCTTTATTGAGTTATCTTAAAATTCAAAACGCATTTGGCTATGATTATAGTGTAATCCGTCGCGTGCAAAGAATTGTGCAATAGCACCCTCGCTTGAGAGTAGAGAAGGCGTGCCGCTCACAATTCCGCTCGAGTTGAGTAACCACAAATTGTCGGCAAAGCGTAGGGCAAGTTCCACATCGTGGGTAGATAGAAGAATGCTTTTTCCCTTGGAATGCGCCAAATAGCTGAGTAATTTTAGTGTGTGAACTTTTGTGGGGAAATCGAGAAAAGCCGTAGGCTCATCCAGTAAGATGATGGGCGTGTCTTGTGCCAAGGCTTTGGCAATGAACACCCGTTGTCGCTCGCCATCGCTCAAAGTGTTTACATATCGGTGTGCCAAACCTTGTGTTTGTGTGAGTTGCAACGCCTGTTCAACGGCTTGTGTGTCGGCAGCAGTGTTACGTGTAAAGAATTGGGCATAAGGCATACGTCCCATTTCAACAACCTGTTTTGCTGTCAGTGCGTTGGCTTCAGGACGGAAGGTTAAAACCACACTTAGGGTTTTAGCTAATTCGCGTGGGTTGAGGTTCGTAATGTCTTTTGTGCCATACAGAATGTTTCCGTTTAGCGGACTAATAAATCCAGCCAAAGTGCGTAGCAACGTGCTTTTGCCCGCTCCGTTCGTGCCCATCAGCACCGTGAGTGATGCTGTAGGTAAGGTGGCACAGAGTTGGCTGCTCACCACTTTTTTGCCGTAGCCAGTAGTTAGCTGTTGAAGCCTTAGCATATGAAGGAGTTTAAAAAATCAATGGAATTTTTTTCCGTGAAGCAAAATGCCTATACGCTTTTTAATAGCCTTAAAAATAGCCTTCCATTGTCCGTGGCGCATATTGAGATAAAGTTCCTCGAACGATCGCCACACCTTAATCCAAGGATGACGCCAACCAGCGATGCGATAAACGCGTTGTCGATGGCGCACGTGTTCCAAAATGTGTTTAGGATGGCGCAAGGGAAAGTTTAAGTCATAGCGTTTCATGGTGAAGAATCGACGATAGCCCGAGGGCAATAATTGCACACCGCCCGAGAAGTGAACCGAATCTTCCATTACCCCAATGTTGTTAATCAAGTTTAGGCGCGGCACAATAGCCAACTGTGAATTGAGCAATAAGTGCGCCATAAAGATGGTTTCGTAATAAGCCTTTCCGCTTGCTTTGTGTGCGCGAGCCATAGGTAAGAAATCGTTGCGCAATTTACGTTCCTCAATCAACTGTTCTAAGCGTTCAACCGTGCGCGGTTCGTCAAGCCAAGTGTAGTGCTCATCCCATTGGTTAATGACGCGGCTCCATGAAGCCCACCCCGAAATGCAGAAGTTTGTGCTAAAAAAGTAGTCGGCATCATCAGCATCATCGGTTCGCTCTTCAAAGTTACAACCTTGTATCATGCCAATGCGGTCGTCGTTTTCATAGCGGTCGAGCATCTCCTTGCAGAAGCGGAAGAACGACTGCGTAGGCACGTCATCATCTTCAAGCACAATACACTTGTCAACTTGCGAAAAAGCCCAGCGTTGTGAGATAAACTCAGAGGGGTCACAGCCATAGTTTTTTTCTTGAAACATGCGGTGTACCTCGCAAGGCCAATCTATTTGTTCCACAATTTTGCGGCAAGCCTCAATGCCTGGTATGTCGCGTTCACCTCGAGGTCCGTCTTGATAGAGGAATAGACGTGCTGGTTGTGCCTTTCGCACTTCGTCGAACACAGGCTTCAACACTTCGGGGCGGTTGAAGAATAGGATGAGAACAGATATATCCATATATATATAGGTGTATTAGCTTAAAGATTATTTCAAACTTTCTGCATAGAATACAGCGTGTCCACCGCGTTTGTCCTCGGGGGGTAGTTGCATGTAGTTACGATACAGATCGGTGAGGTAAGCATCGGGATTGGCAGGACCATTGAACATGCAGTCTTCAAACTTTATGCGATTCGTAGGGAAAATGCTGTCTGTGCGGTGCATAATGCCATAGCCATTGTTGTTGAGCGTGTTCGACGTAAACTCTCCCTTATTCTTCAACAAGCATGCTATGTTCCACACCCATTTGCAGCAAGCGCGTTTTAGTCCAAAATAAAAGAATTCGGCAAACGAGCGCCACGAGTAATAGTGTTGACTGCTCAGAATGGCATTGGCGCGGCAATAGCCTTTAGTAATGCGTTTGATAAATGCTTTAGAGCAGCTTGGATAGGGAATCATGGGGAAAATGTCAACATACAATCCCTTACCATAAGCACGTGCAAAGTCATCGCCTCCTTCCACCAAGAACGAGTTTGTATCGCGCACCTTATAAATAGGCAAACGCACGTTAGGGTCGGTATCGGGAGTTTGAATATAGAGATGTTCGGGCAATTCGCAACGTGCTGCTTTCACAAAGCGTGGCAAGTCTTCCAGTCGCATTGCAATATCAATGTCGTCGTCCCAAGGGATAAAACCTCCATGGCGTACGGCACCTAAAATAGTGCCACCATCTAACCAATAGTCAATGTGATTACGTTGGCAAATCGTGTCTATCTCTTTTAAAATGTCGAGTTGTTTGAGTTGTACAGCGCGACGATGGCTTTCAAGATATTGTTTAAGCGCAGAATTGTCCATGACTTGTTTGTAAAATGAATAGTTGGGTGTGTGGCAAGCAAATGTTTTGTAGAGTCGATTGGTGCCAGCCCATTTTTACTTATTGCTTCTTTTAACGTCAATCACCTGTCCTGTGTAGTCAGCCAACAGGCAGCGCACCGTAGCATCAGCTACAACCTCCGAGCGCAGGAGTGTGTCGTCGGGTTCAATGCCAAAGTTTTTAATACGCATCGGTGTTTTTGTGCGTTCAGGATTGATGCAATTAACGCGAATACCCACCGATTCCCACTCTTGAGCCACAGCTTGCACAAAGTTAACAATGGCAGCTTTGGTCGATGAATAGATGCTATAAAAGGCTCGTCCACGTGTGTAGCTGCTTGAGGTAAAGAATATGAGTTGACCTTGCGTTTCCTTCAGATAATTATAAGCCTCAATAGCCACATTTACCGTACCCATATAGTTGGTTTGCACAGCAGCTTGAATAATGCCATAATCCATTGCGCAGAGCGGTTCTTTGTTAAGTACACCTGCCGTGTTAATAACGTAGTCAATTTGTCCTTCTTTGTCGAACACTTCCTTTAGTGCACGTGCCACATCCTTGCGGTTGCCCACATCTGTTTTTGTGAGCGAGCGCGAAAAACTATGTACTCGTGTGCCAGCATTGCGCAATTCGTCAACAATATCTTTTCCAATGCCATACGAACCGCCAAACACCACAGCCACACGTCCGTTGAGTTTATTCTTATCGAGAGTTTCGGGAGCTTGCGACCCACGTAGTTGAAAGAGCTTGTCGAGTAAGAAAGTGTCCTCCTTATAAGTCAGTTTCATGTTGCTCTCTTCGCCTGCCACCAAGTGTACAGGTACCTCGGGCATGTATTTTACCACCACGCCACAGTCGTCGGTTACTTTAAAGTCAGGGTCTTTAAAGGCACGTTTGTAAGCCTCGCTAATCACAGAAAGACGGAAAGCTTGTGGTGTCTGTCCACGTTGCAAGCGCGAACGGTCGGGGATAGATGCAATATGGTCGCCCTCAGCTTCGATTATTGTGTCAACAGCAGGAACTGTCACATCAATAGCCTCGTAGGTTTTGAGTGCTTCACATACATCATCAATGATGCGTTGTGACACCAGCGGACGCACGGCATCGTGAAACACCAAGTTTACTTCCTCACCGCCTTCGTAGGCATGAATAGCAGAAAGGCTTGAGTCGTAGCGCTCTTTGCCTCCCTTCAAAATCTTTTTCACTTTTTTCCACCCGTTGCGCAAAACGATGTTTTCCACATCCGATACATAAACGGGATTCGACACAACGGCAATTTCGTCGATGTGCGGATTGCGTTCAAAGGTGTCGAGCGTATGTTCAATGACCATTTTGCCTGCCACCTTAAAGAATTGTTTGGGAGTGCTCAGCCCCAGACGGCTTCCAACACCGCCTGCTAGCACAATGGCTATATTGCGTATCATATTTTTTGAATTTATCAGAGGTTGAGAAAAATGCAACAGTCAGAAAATAGAGCCTCAGAGCTTATTTTCTTACCTGTTTATTTTTCAAGATTGAACAAGTCGTTTCCGTAAGCCGAAATCATAGGATAGAAAAATCCATGAATGCGTCCTGAAATGCCATGTGGTTTTCCTGGGTACACGCGGTCGTAATATTTGCAGCACAGACAGCAAAGTCTGAGCAGTGCAAAAGGCTTTCGGCTTGTCATGAGTTGTGCCAATTTAGCAGGTACAGGCAAACGTTTGGCATCAGTGTGTTGGCTGATGTATTGATAGAAAAAACGGAAGTTGCGTTTACGCAACAAGTGTAAGCGATGTATGTAGCCCCACACGTAAGGTTGCCAAGTGGGGTGAGCCACGGGTTCAAAAAATCCCTTTTTAGGTACGCGTGTTGTTACAGAACCTGCATAATGTCGGTGCCAATTCAGTGCTTTTTCCACCTTAACCAATCCGTTGCCCATCAAAGCATGCACACTGAGCCACCAATCGTAAAAAATGGTATAGTCCCATAGCTTAATGCTTTTTAGAAACTCCGTTTTCAGCAACATGGTGTGTCCAGGTGTGCAATCGTAAAAGATGATGTGTTCAAAGTCTGTGCGTGGCGAAATGTAATTTTTAAGAGGTTGCGTATACGTTTCGTCCGTATAGTAATCCGAAAAACATAAATCTGCCTCCCCTATTTTCTCCACTTGCAGACGTATCTTATTGTCAAACCAAATATCGTCTTGGTCGCTAATAGCAATCAAGTCGCCTTTGGCTCGCATCATGGCAGTGTGAAAGTTTCGATTAAAGCCCAACTGTTCTTCGTTCCGATAGATTTTGAACAAGTTAGGATGGGCGGCACAATAGGATTTCAGAATATCCCATGTGTCGTCGGTCGATCGGTCGTCCTGTACAATAATTTCGTACAAAGGGTAGTCTTGTGCAAGAATAGAATTAAGCTGTTCGCGCAAAAAACGCTCACCATTGTAAGTGCACATCACTACCGAAACTTTCTTTATGTCGGCATTCATCTTGTTCATAGTGAGCAAAGGTATATAATTTTTATCTATTATGACTTCGAAAATCATCACATTTTTACTTTGTGTGCAAAAAATGTGGGCATGAGGGTATGCTCTCATAAAAAAACACTAACTTTGCGCAAGCCAAGTTAGGCTGCGGCTCGGCAATAAAAATAAAAATCTCTTGGCTTTTTATTTTATATTGCGCTCGCCTTGCACTAACTTTGCGCAAACCAAGTTAGGCTGCGGCTCTCGCCTTGCACTAACTTTGCATAAGCCCAACCCCAGCATAATATCAGTTAATGAAACGTATACTTACCTTATTTTTGCTTGCCACGTTGTTACTTCCCATGACAGTAGCACAGCAAGTCTTGCCCAAACGTGAATTTCGTGGGGCGTGGATTCAGATAATTAATGGACAGTTTCAAGGCATGAGCCGCGACCAAATGCAGGCAAACCTCACTCATCAACTCAATGTGTTGAAGGAGTGTGGCGTTAACGCCATCATCTTTCAGGTGCGTGGCGAGGCGGATGCCTTGTATGCTTCACCTTATGAGCCTTGGAGTCGTTTCCTTACAGGTAAACAAGGCACACCTCCCAATCCCTATTGGGACCCCTTGGCTTGGATGGTCAACGAGTGTCATAAGCGTGGCATGGAACTCCATGCTTGGATAAACCCCTTCCGTGCTAAAACCAAAACCACCAAAGAGCTTTCGGTGACACATCCTTACGTAAAACATCCCGAACGCTTTTTTGAGTACGACGGACTTTATATTTTCGACCCAGGGTTAGATGTTAATCGCGATTATATTTGTAGAATAGCAGCCGACATTGTGCGTCGTTATGATGTGGATGGCTTGCACATGGACGATTATTTTTATCCTTATCCCGTTGCAGGGGTGTCAATTCCTGACGAGCGCACCTACGAAACGCACAAAAATGGCTTTAACAATATCGATGATTGGCGTCGCTACAATGTCAATCTTTTCATGAAGGCCATGCACGATAGCATTCGCGCCGTAAAGCCATGGGTAAAGTTTGGGGTTAGTCCGTTTGGCATTTATCACAATGCCACCCCAGGTTCGAACTTGCCAGGTTCCAAAACAAATGGCTTGCAAAACTACGACAACCTTTATGCCGATGTGCTTTATTGGATAAACCAAGGATGGGTTGACTATAGTATTCCGCAAATTTATTGGGAAATCGGACACAAAGCAGCCGACTACGATGAACTTATTAAGTGGTGGAGTCGTTTTGCTGGTGGACGTCCGCTTTTTATAGGTCAAGACGTGGAGCGCACTGTGCGTGCAGCCGACCTTAAGAATCCGCAAATCAACCAAATGGATGAGAAGTTCCGCCTCCAGCGTTCTTTGCGTGGCATACAAGGCAGTTGTCTTTGGTATTCGGCAGCCGTGGTACGCAATGAGGGTAACTACGCCACCGCCTTGCAAAAGGTTTACCATCGCACCCCCGCCTTGCAGCCTCTTTTTCCCTTTATCGATAGCAATGCCCCAGGCAAACCGCTAAAACTCAAAGCCAAGTGGATGCCTAATGGTTACTACCTTTTTTGGCGAGCTCCAAAAGATAGCAAGGAAATGGACAAGGCACATAACTATGTTGTGTATCGTTTTGCCAAGGGCGAACGCATCGATTTGTTCAATCCCGAACATATAGTTGACATTACCCCTAACACTTGCTACCGCTTGCCTTATGCTGGCGGAAAAAGCAAATATGTGTATGTCATTACTGCTCTCGACCGCCTACAAAATGAGTCGAAAGCAGCTAAGCGTAAGGTAAAATTGTAGTTTTTTTAAGTAAGAAAGAAAGTTAGGGGGAGTTTGAAGAAATTTTTAGAGGAAGTTAGAAGCCAAAACTTCTACCTCCCTCTAACTTTTTTAAAAACAACTTTCTACCAAAAACAATTCAATGAAAGTACTTAAATTTGGTGGTTCGTCAGTCGGAACGGCAACGTCCATTCAGTTCGTAAAAAAAATAATAGAGCAAGCAGGTTCGCCTGTCATTGTTGTAGTTTCAGCTTTGGGTGGTGTAACCGACCAACTATTAACACTCACCCATCTCGCAGCAAAGGGCGACGAGAGTTATGTGGCACAGCTCAATGCACTTGTGCAGCGTCATCACGAGTTGATTAACCAAGTGATAGATGATAGCAAACGTTCTCCATTACTTCAGCGCGTCGACACCTTGCTCGATGAGTTGCGCAGCATTCTTCATGGCGTATGTTTGATACAAGACCTCACGCCCAAAACATCCGATGCTATTGTAGCATATGGCGAGCGCATCTCATCCGAAATAGTAGCCCAACTCATTACAGGTGCCACACACTACGATTCGCGTAAGTTCATAAAAACCGAACATAAGTCCGACAAACACCTTGTAGACTTTAATGCAACCAACAAGTTGGTAAAACAAACCTTTGCTTCGTTCAGTAAAGGAGTAGCTGTGATGGGAGGCTTTATAGCCCAGGATGTTGAAAATGGCAGAACAACCAATCTGGGGCGTGGTGGTTCAGACTACACTGCCTCAATCCTTGCAGCTGCGCTTAATGCTGAGGCTTTAGAGATTTGGACCGATGTAGATGGTTTTATGACTGCCGACCCACGCATCATTCCTGGAGCTTTCACCATCGATGAATTGTCGTATGCCGAGGCAATGGAACTTTGTAACTTCGGAGCCAAGGTAGTTTATCCCCCTACCATCTATCCCGTTTGTCAAAAAAACATTCCTATCTACGTCAGAAACACCTTCTGTCCTGAAGGCAAATATAGTGTTATTCGTCGCAACGCAGCCCCCAGTGGGCGTCCCATTCGTGGTATTTCGTCAGTGAGCGACACTTGCACCGTAACCGTGAGTGGTCCAGCAATGGTAGGTGTGATAGGTGTGAACCGTCGCATCTTTACAGCCTTAGGCGATGGTGGCATTAGTGTGTTTATGGTTGCGCAAAATTCATCCGAAACCAGCACCACACTTTGTGTCACCCCCCAAGATGCGCAACGAGCTTGTGCCTTGCTCGATGAGGAGTTTGCTGCCGAAATAGCTGATGGAGCCATGAATTCAGCAACATTAGTTACAGGCTTATCGAGTGTAGCTGTTGTAGGTGAACGCATGCGTCACATGCCAGGCATTGCAGGTCAACTCTTTAGTGTGCTCGGTCGCAATGGTATCAGCATCAATGCCACAGCAATGGGTGGACAAGAGATGAACCTCTCGTTTGTAGTAGACCGCAGTCAGTTGCGTAAAACCATCAATGTGCTTCACGACAGTTTCTTCTTGAGCGAACACGAGGAACTCAATCTTTACATTTGCGGCACAGGAACCGTAGGAGGTAGCCTACTCGAACAGATTGCTGCGCAGCGCGAAAAACTATTCCGCGAACGAGGTCTCAAACTCAACATTGTGGGTGTGAGTGGTCGTAGTCATGCAGCCTATTGTGCCAATGGCATTGACCCTGCCCATTACCGCGAAACAATGCAGCAAGGTGGTGATGGTGGTGTAGAACGCATGATGCACGAAATTGAGGAAATGAACATTTTCAACTCCGTGTTTGTAGATTGCACAGCAAGTCCTGAGGTAGCAACGCTCTACAAGCGTTTGTTGCAGCACAATGTTAACATTGTAGCGGCCAACAAAATAGCGGCATCGTCAGCCTACGATAGTTATCAAGAACTGAAACAACTTGCGCGTGAAAAAGGTGTAAAGTTCTTATTCGAGACCAATGTAGGCGCAGGCTTGCCCATCATCAGCACCATTAACGACCTTCGTGGCTCGGGCGATCGTGTACTCAAAATTGAGGCAGTACTTAGTGGCACGCTCAATTACGTATTCAACACCCTTTCAGCCGACATACCCTTGAGTCGTGCCGTAAAAATGGCGCAAGAGAATGGTTACAGCGAGCCCGATCCGCGTATCGACCTTTCGGGCAAGGACGTCATTCGCAAACTTGTTATTTTAGCACGCGAGAGTGGGTATAGAATTGAAGTAGACGATGTAGAACGCAATCTTTTTATTCCCAATGCCTTGTTTGAAGGTTCGCTCGATAATTTTTGGCAACAACTTCCATCGCTCGATAAGCAGTTCGAAGCCGAGCGTCAGCGTTTAGTACGCGAAAACAAACGTTGGCGTTTCGTGGCAGAATGGGTTGACGGAAAGGGTAGTGTAGGGTTGCGTGAAATTTCGCAAGGTCATCCGCTCTACGACCTCGAAGGCTCCAACAACATTCTTTTGCTAACCACCGAGCGTTATCACGACTACCCCATGCTCATTAAGGGTTATGGTGCAGGTGCAGCCGTTACTGCTGCAGGTGTTTTTGCCGACATTATGCGTGTGGCAAACGTTTAGTTTGCATCTTGCAAAGAAACTCAATGTCATTTTTTCCCTAAAACTGGATTTGTGGTTATATAATAATAGCTGCAAATCCAGTTTTTTTGCACGAAATTATATCGAATTTTTTTCAACCACTCATAAAGAACACCAACTTCACTAAACAATGCTTCACGTGCCAGCCCAACCCCGAAAGGGGTTTATTTATGGCAATTCAAAAAAATAATTCATGAACATTTATGGCTCATTGATGGACATTTTTGACTAAAAAACAAAGACATTATTGACGAAAAAACGAATAACTTGCGCAGTATTTGATAATAGCTTACTATCATTAAGGAGACTCTTTAAAAGTTGCACAAGTTATTTTTGCATATTACAAAGGCAAAATTTGGGTAAACCACACCCACGTTGTATCTTTGCAGAAGATAGGCTGCACCTCAGCTAAAAGCTCAAGCGAGCTTGGCTTTTAGCATTCGGTTTGCACTATCTTTGCAGAAGATAGGCTGCACCTCAGCTAAAAGTTCAAGCAAGCTTGACTTTTAGCTGAGGTTTGCACTATCTTTGCAGAAGATAGGCTGCACCTCAGCTAAAAGTTCAAGCGAGCTTGGCTTTTAGCATTCGGTTTGCACTATCTTTGCAACTCAAAGATAAGTCTTGCAAAAGGCAGTCATCTATCGCAAACAACTCCTTCGAAAAAAACAAACAATATAAAAAACACACTCTATGAAAAAAAGACATTCACTTCATTGCCTTTTAACCTTGGTGCTTATGCTTTGCTTAGGCACAATGGGTGCTCAAGCGCAAAAGTATGCCCCTGGCGTGCTCTACCACCTTGTTTCGGCAGTGAAAGGACAAGCAGTAGGGTTTGACAAGCAAGGTAACATCTCGCTCGAAAAACTCAATGCCGATGCCCCCAACCAACACTTCACCGTTACTGACCTCTCAGGTTCATGGCGCTTTATTAACCCTTTTGTCAATAAAGCTCTACGTACAGAGGGAAATGCACTCGAAATGGGCGAGAACAATGGCTCTGACGAGGCACAACTGTGGAAGGTCGTGGCAGATGGCAAGTTCTTGAACTTAATTCCCACCAACCGCCCCAACATGGCAGCAGCTGTGCATGGCAACAAGTTGGTGCTGATTAAAAAAGACAAGGCTGCAGGCAACAAAGCTGCACAATTTAGCATTGAGCAAGCTGCTCACTCAGGCTTTGATGCCGACCTAACTTATCGCATCCGTTCTGCTCAACAACCCGACTTGGTTTTGGGTAATGGCGATTCGGGCGAGAATAATGCCCATATTGTAGCCGAGAAGGTTGACAAAATGAATCGTGGACAGTATTGGAACGTGAAGATGATCGACCTAAATCGTCGTGTGATAGGCAATGCTTTCTATACACAAAACTTTGACGATGGCGGTAGCAACCAAGGCATCGACTACGTGCTGCAATGGCCTGCCACCGAAGGTGTATGGAACAACGCACAATTCTGTTTTGAACCAGTAGCGGGCCATGTAGGTACTTACATTATTCGCTCGGTTGGTAATAAAGAAAAAGCTGCCAAAATGTATGCCTTGAAGAATGGGCAGTTAAAGTTGGTTGCATACAATGTAAAAGATCAGTCGGCATGGGTTACCTTCGAACAGGTTGAAAAACCCAAAATTAAGTCACCTTATTGGGAAGACGAAACCATTTTTGCTGAAAACAAAGAAAAAGGCGTTGCCACTTATTTGCCCTATAACAGCGAACGAGAAATGTTGGCAGACAAGGACTATTACAACACCCCATGGACAACGCCCCAAACCGCGCGTTACCTTTCGCTCAACGGCACTTGGAAGTTCCACTTCGTGTCTGAACCCTCACAACGTCCGCTCGATTTTTTCAAAACCACCTACGACGTAAGTACTTGGGATACCATTCCCGTCCCCTCAAACTGGGAGATGCAAGGTTATGACAAGCCCCTTTATTGCAACGTGGAATATCCACACGCCAATACGCCACCATTCATCAAGGCACGTCCAGGCTTTAACGATGGAGGTAAAAACTACGGCATCAACCCCGTGGGTTCATACGTGCGCACATTCCGTGTCCCCGACAATTGGGATGGTCGTCGCACCTTCATTCATTTTGGAGGCATTTATTCAGCAGCCTTTGTGTGGATTAACGGACAGTATGTGGGCTACACCCAAGGCTCTAACAACGTGACAGAGTTTGATGTGACCAAGTTCTTGAAAAAAGGACAAGAAAACCGTTTAGCTGTGCAGGTGTTCCGTTGGAGTGATGGTTCGTACTTAGAATGCCAAGATATGTTCCGCATGAGCGGTATCTTCCGCGAAGTATACCTCTATAACACTCCGCGCGTAGCTGTGCGCGACCATTATGTAACTACAGATATTCAATTTGATGCAAACAACGTAGCCTCGGCAAAAGTAAATGTAGCGCTTACGTTGGATAATCGCGACAAATTGAGTGGTAGTAAAACGCTCGTGGCAAAACTTTTTGACCCGAAGGGAACTGAGGTACAAGAAAAGCGCGTAAACTTGCAAGTTAGTGGGGCTGAGGTTATGGCAAACGTAAACTTCGATGTCGTGAATGCTGCATTGTGGAGTGCCGAATTGCCCAACCTTTATACCTTGCGCATCATTCAGCAAAACGAACAAGGTGTCGACGAAATGGCATTCAGCACAAAGGTGGGCTTGCGTAAAGTAGAAATTAAAAACTCCTTGCTTTATGTAAACAACCAACGAGTTTTCTTGAAGGGTGTGAATCGTCATGACACTTCGGCTAAGCATGGTCGTGCTGTAACTATCGATGAGATGTTACGCGATGTAACATTGATGAAACAAAATAACATCAACACCATTCGTACTTCGCACTATCCTAACGATGCTCGCATGTATGCCATGTACGACTACTACGGACTTTACACCGTGGACGAAGCAGACCTCGAAGACCACGCCAACCAAAGCATCTCCGACCGCAAGAGTTGGATTCCTGCTTTTGTCGACCGCATCGATCGTATGGTGCTTCGCGACCGTAACCATGCTTCGGTTGTGATGTGGAGCCTTGGTAATGAAGCTGGCGCAGGTGCCAACTTTAAAGATTGCTATGAGGCTGCTAAGGCGCTCGACACACGCCCCGTACACTACGAAGGCACACGCATTAGTCTGCCCTATGGTGGCGAACGCTACTCCGACTTCTATTCAAAGATGTATCCAGGCATGAACTGGATGCACCAAAACACTTCGAACCTCGATAAACCCATGTTCCTTTGCGAATACGCTCACGCCATGGGTAATGCCATTGGCAATTTGAGTGAATATTGGGACGTGATGGAAAACTCAAATGCAACCATCGGCGGTTGCATTTGGGACTGGGTAGATCAATCCATCTACAACCCACAGCTCATGAAGCAAGGCATCTATCGCCTCACCACGGGGTATGACTATCCAGGTCCTCACCAAGGCAACTTCTGCTGCAATGGCGTTATTAACTCCTTGCGACAAGAAAGTGCTAAACTTAAGGAAGTGAAAGCAGCCCATCAGTTTGTGAAGTTCACGCTCAACAGCATTGACAAGGCAAAGAATACAGCCCAAGTTACTTTGCGCAATGCGTATGCCTTCCAAAACTTGCAAGACATGAACCTTGTTTACGAGGTGGTGAAGAATGGCAATGTAGTAAGCACTAAGACGGTGAAGTTGCCAGCTGTAGCTCCAGCTGATAGCACAACCCTTACCTTGAAGTTGGCTAAGGCAGACCTTGAAAAGGCTGAAAAATTGGGTAACGAGGTGTTGCTCACCTTGCATGTCGTGTTCCGCAAAGCACAGAATTATGCTGCTGCAGGACATGAGGTAGCTCTTAAGCAATATCAGCTCGCAGAACGTGGCAAGTTGGGTGTTGTGAAAGCAGATGCAAAGGCTCCCGAAATGTTGCAAACCCTCTCGCTCGATCAAACCATTATTGGCAACGAACTAGTGCAACTCAGTTTCGATAACGAAACAGCCCGTCTCACAGCGTTGTCATTCAATGGTCGCAACATCATTCAGGGAGGTCAAGGTTTTGAATACAGCAATCACCGTTGGATTGAGAACGACCGTTTCGGCAACACTTCCAATGGCTTGCAAGAAAAGGGTAGCTTGAAGGTAGAAACCGTAAATGGCAATACCGTAGTTAAGACCGTGCGCAAGGGTACTATTTGCGACACCGAAATTAACTATACCATTTATGCACAAGGCATTGTGGATGTAGATGCGAAGTTCACACCTCACTCAGGCAATCTGCGTCGCGCAGGTTTAGTATGTATGCTTGATTCTGCACTTTCACGTGTAAACTATTATGCCCTTGGTCCTTGGGAGAATGCTTGCGACCGTCGCGATGGTGTGGTAGTAGGTCGTTACGCCACAACCACTCAGGGTATGGTAGAACCTAACATGAAGCCTCAGAGCACAGGTAACCGCGAGGCACTTCGTGAACTGGTGCTTACTGACAAAACAGGTTTTGGCGTGAAAATTGAAACCGAGGGTAAGGTAAACTTCTCTGCATTGCCTTATACTGACACTGAACTAATGAATGCCCAGCATTATTGGGAGCTTACCCCCAATGCAGCCACTGTTCTTCATTTAGATGCTTGGTTGCGTGGCGTGGGCAATGCCTCATGTGGTCAGGACGTAGATACGCTCCCCATCTACCGTGTCCCCAACCAACCTTTGAGCTATAAGTTGAGAATTAGTAAGAAGTAAAAGACTAAATGTTTTTTTAATTGACAACCTTTTGTGTGTAATACATAAAAGGTTGTCAATTTTTTATGTGTTATTTGTACTCAAATATCCCTTTGCAAAGTATTACTATATTACTTTGCCTTTTAATACGTAATACTTGCCCATTTAATACGTAATACTTTGCCAAGTATTACTATAATGACTTTTTTCGTTCAAATCCCACAAACACCCCAATTGGTGTATAGCAGACAGCTACATACTGCATAGAGCTATAACAAATGAGCATCTATGTAGGGCAGGGTATGCTACTTTAATGGATGCGTATCTCGAATGGTATCCAAAATAGGAACCGCCGTATGCGGAACCGCACGTATGGTGGTGTGAGAGGTCGGAAAACGAAAGTAGGAGGAAAACTGCTTCGTTTTCCTCCTACTCGATTGAACTATGACTTATTCTATAATTATTAATCTGTTCTATTTCAGTTTCTTATAACCGTAAGCAGCGTTCATTCCCAACTGCTCCTCAATACGGATAAGCTGGTTGTACTTTGCCATACGGTCGGTACGGCTCATCGAACCTGTCTTGATCTGACCAGAGTTGGTTGCCACAGCGATATCGGCGATTGTCGTATCCTCTGTTTCACCTGAACGGTGTGACGTGACAGTGGTGTAGCCATGACGATGGGCCATCTCTATAGCATCCAAGGTTTCTGTAAGCGAGCCAATCTGGTTCACCTTGATAAGGATAGAGTTAGCAGCGCCCATCTTGATGCCCTTCTCCAAGAACTTCACGTTCGTAACAAAGAGGTCGTCACCAACCAACTGGCAACGGTCACCGATGGCAGCCGTAAGCTTCACCCAGTTGTCCCAATCGTTCTCGTCAAGACCGTCCTCGATGGAATCGATAGGATATTTTGTAATCAGTTCTTCCAAGAACTTGATTTGCTCAGCAGCTGTGAGTTTCTTGCCGTTAGGATCCTTCTTCTTGCCGTCCTTCAGCTGGCGGTAATCGTAATACCACTCACCATTCTCCTGAACAGCAAACTCGCTGGCAGCGCAGTCCATGGCAATCTTCACATCCTTTCCTGGCTCATAACCGGCATCCTTGATTGCCTGGCAGATGCTCTCAAGGGCATCCTCAATGCCATTGAGTGCAGGAGCGAAACCGCCCTCGTCGCCGACAGCAGTGGAAAGGCCGCGACTCTTCAGGAGCTTTGCCAAGGCATGGAACACCTCCGCACCCATACGGATTGCCTCCTTCTCGTTAGGAGCACCCACAGGACGGATCATAAACTCCTGGAAAGCGATTGGAGCATCAGAGTGAGCACCACCGTTGATGATGTTCATCATAGGAACAGGAAGGGTGTAAGTGTTGCAACCGCCGATGTAGCGATACAGCGGGATATGGAGATACTCGGCAGCAGCATGAGCCACAGCAAGCGATACGCCAAGAATGGCATTGGCACCTAAGTTTGACTTGGTCTTAGTGCCATCCAGCTCCAACATCTTATAGTCGATAGCACGCTGCTCCAAGGCAGAGAATCCGACCAAAGTCGGAGCAATCACGTTATTGACATTCTCTACAGCCTTTAATACTCCCTTGCCACAATAACGGCTCTTGTCGCCATCACGAAGCTCCAGTGCCTCATTCTCACCAGTTGAAGCACCTGACGGAACTGATGCACGGCCAACCACGCCAGACTTTAATAATACCTCAACCTCTACTGTAGGATTGCCACGAGAATCCAAGATTTCTCTTGCATGAACAT
>UQPD01000004.1 GCA_900542795.1 uncultured Prevotella sp.
CTCGCGACAGAACCTGAGTGAACTGAACTACTGACATAACTGCATAAATTAGAAGATGAACTATTCTTCTGCAAATATACAGGGATGGCAGTCCTTTTCATTCACTTGGGCGACTTTTTTAAATTGTCATGAGGGTTTCATTAGCTAATATTGGGGGTGAGAGTTTTTGGAAACCGCAAGATCTATTCAATGCTTGTGCCTTGGTTGGTTCCTATTTTATTGGCTTTGGTAATAACAACGCGTTTAACACCAGCCTCAACAGCAGCCAAACTATTCTCAATTTTAGGCAACATACCACCCGACACGGTGCCATCTGCCTTGAGATGTTCAAACTTTTCGCGCGTAATGAGAGGAATAACACTCTCTTCATCGTCGGGATTGGTTAGCACACCTGCGTGTTCAAAACAATAAACCAAAGTAACATCGTAATGGGCGGCAAGAGCTTTAGCCGTTTCTGCTGCAATGGTGTCGGCATTAGTGTTGAGCATATCGCCTTGTCCGTTATGTGTAAGAGGTGCCATAACGGGAGTGATGCCCGCTTCAACAAGCATGGAAAGACGCTCTCCATCTACATGGTCAACATCGCCTACGAAGCCATAATCGATGCCATTCTTTAAAGGACGACGGTGTGAACGTATCACATCCATGTCTGCTCCTGTAAGACCTAAGGCGTTAACGCCACAACCTTGCAGACGAGCCACTACATTTTTGTTGACCAGTCCAGCATATACCATTGTAACTACACGAAGCATATCGGCATCGGTAATGCGCCTGCCTTCGACCATGTGCGTTTCAATGCCTAAGCGCGAAGCCATGTCGGTTGCTGTACGTCCGCCACCATGCACCAATACCTTTTTACCAGGAAGTGCTGAAAAATCGTGTAATAATTGGTTGAGCGTTTCAGGGTTTTCGACTATCTTTCCGCCAACCTTTACTATGGTTATTTGCTGTTTCATGCTGCAAAAGTAATAAATAAGTGGGTATTAAGTAGGTATTCAATTTTTTTTATAACATTGATGCTGGAAAAAATGAATATGATTGGGGGATTTACGACTAAAGGTTATGAGGTTAGAAAATTGCTTTGGAAAACGAAATGCAAATCCAAAAGAAACTTTCTAATCTCATAACCTTTAGGGTGTTTCTAAAAAAATCAGTCGCTAAACATTGCCTCGTTAATCAGTCGGCGAATAGCGTCGGCATCTGTATTGGGACAAATAAGTAATGTGTTATTTTCTTGTGCCACTACGTAACCATCGAGACCTGCTATAACTGCCTTCATATCTTTAGGCAAGCGAACCATGCAGTGCTGTGTTCCTTGAAGCATTACTTTGGCTTCTCCACTCACGGCATTGCCATCGACATCGGTTTTCAACTCCTTACGCAATTCTGTCCAACAACCTACGTCGGCCCAACCAAAGTCACATTGTTGCACAACCACATTGGGGCAATGCTCAAGTACAAGGAGGTCGATGCTTCGAGGCAAGCCTTCGGGAATGCACGAACGCACATAACTCATCTCCTCAGCCACAGTAACCATTTGTTGTGCTACCTTTTCGACCGATTGGTCTGGACGATTTGCCATAGACGAAAGACGATGTCCTAAAGTATCGGCATGCCAAAGAAAGATGCCTGTGTTCCATAAAAACTCGCCACTATCCACAAACATCTGCGCATAGTCTGTAGCTGGTTTTTCGCTAAAGGACTTTACAGCATAGAGATTTTCGCCATCTTCTTCATCGCCCATTTGGATGTATCCGTATGCCGTGTTAGCATGCGTGGGTTTAACACCCATAGCCAAGAAGTTATTATGCGAAGCTACATAATCGAGTCCACAAAGTATTTGTGCTTCAAAATGATCCTCGCGCTGAATAAGTTGGTCGGCAGGTGTGACAACCACTCTTGCCTCAGCATCTGCTAACACAGTATGCCAAGTACCCCATATGGCAGCAGGAGCCGTATTGAGTTGTACGGGCTCTGGCAATATGCGATTGTCTGCTATCTCTGGCAGCTGTTGCTTAACAAGAGGCACATAATCCTCGAAAGTGGAAACAAAGATGTGGTCGTATGGTATAAAACGAGCAAAACGGTCGTAAGTTTGTTGTAACAACGTGCGACCCGTTCCAAAAAAGTCAATAAACTGTTTGGGCATATCCTTTTGGCTTGCAGGCCAAAGTCGACGTCCATTTCCGCCAGCAAGGATAATGCAATAATTATGATTAAGCGTTTCCATCGTTATGATGTGGTTTTAGACAGGTTTGTATCTTTTTAGCCTACCTCCTCATACACGTCAACATGTGTTTTGAGGTTTTGGCGATGCTAAGATAACGATTTTTCGGTATGCTTATTGCTTTTATGGAATTAAAAAACATAAAAAAAGAAATATCGACACTGAATGTGGCGAACAAGGACAAAAAAAAAGCAGTGTCATGTAGACACTGCGAGGAATAAGAGCCCTGCCATAACGGGGATGGAGCAACAGGGCTCGGGAAGGGGAAGTTGTTCCACACCGATTCGAACGATGACTGAGAGAACCAAAAACTCTAGTGCTGCCATTACACCATGGAACATCCACTAAAACAGATTTTCATCCGTTTTGCGATGCAAAATTACAACGATTTTCTTAACCACCAAAATTTTATGCGATTTTTTTTCATTAAAATGCAAAAAATGCACGCATACAATTTTAGTGATAAAGAAAACCTACTTTATTTGCCTTCCTTCAAGAACTGAAGGGCACGTTTCACAATATCGCTTCGTTTGTTTACCAAGCGGAAGTACTCTGTGCGATCCCAAAGGTCGTAAGCAATGGTACTTTTCAACGTAAAGCGAAGGTCGTCGAGCGTTGCTTGCAACTCTTTATCGTCTTTAGGTTCAACCTTTTTACGTTTACCTTCTGCCATAATGGAGTCGGTAAGTGAAGTGGGTACTTCAAATTTATCTTCAAAATCCTGGAACTTGCGATACTTACGCTTTAAAACCTTACGGTTTTCGTCAACATAACGCAATGTCCACTCATTTATTAAGTTGTAACGACGTAAAGCTCGATAATAAGGAGTGTAGGCTGTGGTGTCGAGCGGTACAAAGATGTCGGGCATAATACCACCACCGCCATATACAGTGCGACCTTTTGACAAGGTTTTGTAGACCTTGGTAGAATCGAGGTGGATGCTGTCGATATTCGTTAGTTCGCCACGCGTGTAACGCTTTTCAAGGTCTTGTTCATATTCCTTCTTCTCGCCCTTTACGTAGGGTTTTTGAATGCAACGACCTGAAGGGGTATAATAATGTGACACGGTGAGACGAATCATTGAACCATCGGGCAAATCGATGGGACGCTGCACAAGACCTTTACCAAAGGTGCGACGACCAATGATTGTGCCACGATCGTGATCTTGCAAAGCACCACTCACAATCTCTGCAGCTGAAGCTGTAAACTCATCAACAAGTACAACAATACGACCTTCGGTTTGCATCAATCCTTCACCTTCAGAACGCAACTCTTGACGAGGCATTACACGACCATCGGTATAAACAATCATCGAACCATGGGGCAAGAACTGACTTGCAACCTCCTGTGCGGCATTTAGGTAACCACCCCCATTCATTCCTAAGTCAAGAATAAGGTCCTTCATGCCTTGCTTTTTCAATTCCTTAATTTTATCGCTCACTTCCTTACCCGATGTCGTACCAAAGCTGTCAAGATGAATATATCCTGAAGTAGGCGTAATCATGTAGGCTGCATCAACCGTATTTACAGGAATTTTGTCGCGTGTTACCTTAAAATGAAGCACGCCCTGTGTGCCACGTCGCACAATATCGAGGTTAGCAAGTGTGCCCTTGGGACCACGTAACTTGGTCATGATGCTGTCACGATCCATTTTTACACCTGCAATGGTTACACCATTCACAGCAATTATGCGGTCGCCAGCCATAACACCAGCACGCTCGCACGGACCTTTGCTAATGACTTGAAGCACCAAGAGTGTATCTTTTACCATGTTAAAACTAACCCCAATACCTTCGAAATTGCCACTGAGCGGTTCATTGATTTTTTTTGTCTCCTTGGCATTGGTATAGGAAGAGTGTGGATCGAGCTTGCTGAGCATGCCATTTATGGCGTCCTCAGCCAACTTTTGTTGATCGACACTATCAACATAAAGACTGGTAATGGCTACTTGAGCCATCTGCAACTTCTTTATTTGTTCAAAATCTATATCGCCAAAATTAGACTGTGCATACGCACTGAAGGCGAATAGAGCCGAAATTAGAGTGAGGATGTATTTCATTATAACTTTGCTAATTTGCTAAAAATAATAGCCCTACCCCTTGTGTGGTTGGGGCAAGAAAGGTGAAACGTCTTTGCCATAGGCTATGAGCTCGCGCACGACGCTTGAAGATATATCGGAGTAGTGTGCCTCGGTGAAAAGCATCACGGTTTCAACACCTGCCAAACGCTTGTTCATGGCAGCGATGTCGCGTTCATACTCAAAGTCCTTTACCGAACGAAGACCACGCAAAATAAATTCGGCACCTTCGCGACGAGCCAAGTCAATGGTTAGGTCGGTATAAGCTACGACCTTGATGCGAGGTTCGTGGGCATAAACGCGACGTATGGCATCGACACGCTGTTCGGGAGTATAGAACGAACGCTTTTTATCGTTAACACCTACACCTATCACAATACGATCGAACATAGGAAGTCCGCGCTCTACGATGCTGGCATGCCCCACCGTAAAAGGATCGAATGAACCTGGAAAGATGGCTATTTTCATATTTCTTCAGTATTTTCCTCTGCTAAATCCTCTTCAACCACCAAGTTGTCTATGATGAAGCCTTGACGTTCCATGGTGTTTTTGCCCATGTAATACTCCAACAACTTGCTCACATTGTCGCTTTTGTGTAGCGTAACAGGGTCGAGTCGCATGTCGGGACCAATAAAGTTTTTAAACTCTTCTGGGTCTATCTCGCCCAAACCTTTAAATCGTGTGATTTCTGGATTTGGACTCAGTTTTTCTATAGCCGCTAAGCGTTCCTCGTCTGTATAACAATAGATGGTTTCGTATTCTGAACGATCGCTGGATTGTGTTTTCTTCAAGATAGCAGCTCCTGCACTGGTGTCGCTCACGGTTTTGGGCTTGGCTGCACCACGCACCTTTTTCTTTTTATTGCGTACACGGAACAGAGGTGTTTGCAATATATATACGTGTCCTTTCTTTATGAGGTCGGGGAAAAATTGCAAGAAGAAGGTTATGATGAGCAAACGAATGTGCATGCCATCGACATCGGCATCAGTAGCTACGATAACCTTGTTATAGCGCAAGCCATCCAATCCGTCTTCAATATTGAGTGCTGCCTGCAAAAGGTTGAACTCTTCGTTTTCGTAAACAACCTTTTTGGTTAAGCCAAAACAATTTAAGGGCTTACCACGGAGCGAGAACACGGCTTGTGTTTGTGCATTGCGTGTTTTGGTGATTGAACCACTGGCTGAGTCACCCTCTGTGATAAAGATTGATGAATCGAAGCGTGGGTCTTCTTGCTCCTCATCTTGTTTTTTCTTTGCCTTAGGAGCTGGGTCGTTCAAGTGTATGCGACAATCACGCAATTTGCGGTTGTGCAAATTGGCTTTCTTAGCACGCTCGCGTGCCAACTTGGTAACACCTGCAATAGCTTTGCGCTCTTTTTCGCTTTCTTCTATTTTTTGTTTAATAACCTCTGCCACATCGGTATGCATGTGCAGATAATTGTCGACGTTTTCTTTGATGAAGTCGCCTATAAACTTATTGACACTGACACCCGAGAGCGGGAAGGGATTACCATTAGAGTCTTTATCGGGAGCCATGGTGAGCGAACCAAGCTTAATTTTGGTTTGACTCTCAAAGAGGGGTTCTATCACACGTATGGCAATAGCACCTACCAATCCATTGCGCACATCTTGCACATCGTAGTTCTTGCCAAAATATTCTTTTATAGCTTTGGCAATGTGCTCTTTGAAGGCGCTTTGGTGTGTACCACCTTGCGTGGTATGCTGACCATTAACAAATGAGTAATATTCCTCGCCATATTGTGAGGTATGTGTAAAAGCTATGTCGATGCTCGGACCCGTGAGATGCACTATGGGATAAAGCCCAGGTGCTGTCATATTATCGTTGAGCAAGTCCTCTAATCCGTTTCGGCTTAAAATGCGTCGCCCATTATAGAAGATGGCTAAACCCGTATTGAGGTAGGTGTAGTTGCGAAGCATATTCTCAACAAACTCACCATGGAAACGATAATTTTGGAAAAGGGTTTTATCGGGTTCAAAATAGATGTAGGTGCCATTTTCCTCTTCGCTTGCACCTTCTTCATCGCCTACCAACACACCTTTTTCAAAAATAGCCTCGTGCATTTTACCATCGCGCACACTGCGTGCAATAAAACGACTTGACAAGGCATTCACCGCTTTAAGACCTACACCGTTCATACCAACCGAGGCTGTGAACACTGCAGTATCATACTTACCACCTGTGTTAAGTTTTGAAACAGCGTCAACCAAGGCACCAAGAGGAATTCCGCGTCCGTAGTCGCGAATTTCGGCTGTAAGGTTATCGTGAATATTTACCTCAATGCGTTTACCAAATCCCTCGTTAAACTCATCGATACTATTATCGATGCTTTCTTTGAGCAACACATATATACCATCCTCGGCATGCGAGCCGTCGCCCAATCGACCAATGTACATACCTGGACGAGTGCGGATGTGTTCTGTATCCTCAAGATGGCGTATTTTGCTTTCGTCGTATACTACAGCTTGAGCCTCAACAGCTTGCGCTGAAGTGTCTTTTTCTGTGGTCATGATATTTATATGTGTGAGGTTTAAATATCCGCCTTAAAACAACGGCGGCGCTTGTGTTGCTCGGTTTTGAAATATTGCCATTGGTTTTGCACCTTATCGTTCAGTTCGAGTTCAGGATTACTTTCGGCATATTCATAACCAAGTTTTTGATAAACAGGAATAAGGTCGGTAAATAGCAACGCATTTACACCCTTGCCTTGATAGTCGGGACGTACAGCCACGAGCAAGAGGTCGAGCACCTTAGGACGCTTCAGCATAAGGGCCTTGAGCAGATGCCACCAACCAAAGGGTAACAATTTGCCCTTTGCCTTTTGTAAAGCACGCGACAACGAAGACATGGAAATGCCCACTGCTACAATTTCGTTTTGCTCGTTTTCAACAATACTCACCATGCGCAAATCGAGCACAGGTACATACATGTTTACATATTGGTCAATCTGCCGTTCGGTCATACGCGAATAACCAAAGAGTGGCGTGTAAGCATCGTTGATTAAACGGAATATCTCGTGTGCCACACCCGACTTACGCACTTCGCTCTTGCTTTTGAGCTTGCGCACATGCAGATTGTAACGTGTAGCAATAATTTGAGAGATGCGTTTATGTTTTTCGGGAATGGCTTCGGGAATATAGATTTTCATCTCCACCCAATCGGCACTTTTCTTCATTCCCAACTTTTGCATGTGTTCAGGATAGTAGGGATAATTGTAGATGGTTGCCATGGTTGAAAGTTGGTCGAAGCCTTCGACGAGCATACCTTCGGCATCCATATCAGTAAAACCAAGTGGACCTTCAATCTCGTTCATACCACGTTCCTTACCCCATTGCTTCACAGTGTCAATGAGTGCTGTACTCACCTCCATGTCATCAATAAAGTCAATCCAACCAAAACGAACGGTCTTGCGGTTCCACGTTTCGTTGGCTCGGCTATTGATAATGGCTGCCACACGACCTACAATTTTTCCGTCACGATATGCCAAAAAGTAGTCGGCCTCACAAAACTCAAATGCTGCATTCTTCTTCGGTGAGAAGGTGTTGAGCATATCATCGTAGAGGTCGGGCACAGAGTAAGGATTATTTTTGTAGAACTCGTAGTTAAAGCGAATAAAACGCTTAAGGTCCGATTTGCTTGTTACTTTCTTTATTTCGACTGACATAATAATATCGTTGAGATATAGTACATTTCACATTACTTTAGCTTGCAAAAATACGCATTTTTTATCAGTAATAATGGTTTTAATGGATAAAAAATGATTTACACAAAGATTGTGTCAACGTAAATCTGGAAAAACGAAGAAGGTTTTTAAAAAGTAACCCGCTAAAGCTTGTGTGAGTTGGAACACAGACCTTAGCGGGTGAAACAATGAAGTTGTCTAACCTTTTCTGACAAAGATTAGATTATCGCCATTAACGCGGCAAACGGAAAGTGGCTCCTGCCATGACAAGGAAACCTGGCTGACGCACATTGCCTAAATCATAGTAGGGATGATTGGTTAGGTTAGTACCTTCAACAAAAAGTGTGTAAGAGGGTTGCGTCCACTGCAATTTGCAATCAAGCAGAGCATGTGTACCATAAGGCGCTAAGTGTGCGGTAGGTTGCAAATTTTCGTAAACGAGATAAGCTCCCTCGCGCTGCTGCACGCGTAAGCTCCATTCTGCTGATAGGTGCGACACGATGCGATGACGTAAACGCGCGCTAAACTTATGACGCAAATACTCCATGGCATAGTTCGATTTAAAGTAGTCTTCGCCTGCGCGACGGTGCTGATTAAGCCATGCATAAGACACAACAAACTGCTCGAAAGGCTGACGCTTGCCCCACCATTGCTGCAAATTGAGACGTGCATCGAGTCCTGCACCAAAATTGTCGAGCGAGAAGGATGTGGCGTGATAAATATCGTCAGCGGTACGCATAACCCAATCTATCATGTGGGTTCCACGCTGATAGTGGGCCTTTAAACGCAAACTGATGATGGGGTGCAAGAAATCGGCACCAATGCGAAAGGCTGAACACTCTTCAGGACGAAGACCGACGTTGCCCTCTTGCGTAGGACTCTTATACCATAAATCGGTAAACGAAGGAAGACGCAACGATTTGTTCCATGAGGCATAAAGTCGCCATTGATGCGTAGGACGATAGCTAAGGTCTACACCTGGATAAAAACGAAACTTGCGGTCGATGGCATTGTTACGCTCTGCCATTACACCTGCCGAAAGTGTAAAGTTGTTCAACACAATGTTGTGTTCGACAAAATAAGATATATTCGTTCGGTCGTCCTTCTTTTTATAATAAAGCCCTTCTTGATGAGGAATGCCCACATACTGATCGGGCTGCAAGGCACGTCCTAAGTTTGTGCTATAAATGTCTTCCTGACGCAATTCTGCCCCAACGGCAGTACGTCCCAACTTCCATTGGGTCCACGCATTTACAGCTGCTGTATAAACGTCGCCTCGATGAAAGTTTTCGCCAGTAGCACTGTTACGAATTAGTTGAAAATGGTCGAGACTGCGCAACCACGATACTTGGGGCACAATGTGTACACGACCTTTGGTTTCGGCACGCATTGAAAGAAGATAACGACGCGTGGCTTCCCATTGGTTGGGATAGGCTGCCGAATAGAAGGTATTGGCACCAAAATCGTTAGCTGTGGCACCAAGTTGCATATCAAAACGAAAATCTTGACTATCGTAACCCAATTGGGCAAAGCCTTTTCCGCCCTTAAAAGCACCATTCTTAACGGCTCCATCACTGCGCTGATAGCTACCGCTGGCTGAAGCACTCCAATTGTTGCCCCACTGCCATGCCGTGCGTGCTTCGCTGCGTACCGTACCATACGAACCACCTTCAAGCATAAGCTCTATAGGCGAGGCATTGGCTCCACCACGGGTTACAACATTGATAGCTCCGCTAAAGGCTTGACTACCCATTACACGGGATGCTGCACCCTCGAGAATCTCGATGCGCTCTATATCTGAAATATTTAAAGGGAAATCGGCCGCATTATGGCCTGTCTGTGGATTTACAATGGGAACACCGTTAATGAGAATAGCTATTTGATCGTGCGTTCCACCATTGATGCTGATGTCCGTTTGAATACCAAACCCTCCGCGTTGCCGGACATCTACACCTGCTGAGAGTTTGAGAACGTCATTAACTGTGCGCACACCTGCCGCAGCAAGGTCATCGTGCGTAAGCGTCTGCACCTGACGGGCTGCCACATCGGCTGCCAATGGTGCACGAGTAGCTGATACTTCAGCACCACTCAACGAAAGGGTGTCAGACTTAACTGCACTACCATCGCACACAAGCATCATGCCACTATTTGTGGCCATAAGGCGAGGAGTAGCACACATCAATGTTGCTACACCAAGCACACCAATGCGCACTTCGCGATGCAAACAGCCAAATAGGCTCCAACCCTTGCGGTTGAAATGGTGGAAAGTTACCACCTGCTTCTGTTTGTTTGTGTTGAACATGTTGTTTTGTAAAATATAAAATAAAAATAAAGGGATGTGTCAAGAGACGGAGCACTCTCCATTTCCTGACACACCCCTGAAAGTTAAGCGAGTTTATCCCACCTGACTACCAGGCTTGACATTGCCAAGCACAGAGGTTACGTTGAGCGAACCATCAAAGTTGACAGCTGAGAGAATCATGCCTTGGCTCTCGATGCCCATCATCTTGCGAGGTGCAAAGTTGGCTACAAAAAGTACGTCCTTACCAATGAGTTGTTCGGGCTCATAGTATGCAGCAATGCCGCTAAGAATTGTGCGATCGGTACCTGTACCATCGTCAATGGTAAACTGCAAGAGTTTCTTTGACTTCTTCACCTTTTGGCAATCCTTGATGTGACCTACACGAATATCGAGCTTTTCGAAATCCTCGAATGATACGTTTTCCTTGATGTCGGCAGGCTTAAAGGCTGCTGCTTCGTTTGCCTTTTTAGTATCGAGCAACTTCTGTACTTGTGCATCAACCACGCTGTCTTCTATCTTCTCGAAGAGGAGTGTGGGCTCACCAAGCACATGACCAGCAGGCAAAAGGTCGATAGCACCTAAACGATCCCATTGTGCCTCTTCAATGTGGAGCATACCACGGAGTTTTTCACTTGAGAAGGGAAGGAACGGCTCAAAGGCTATTGCCAAGTTTGCAACAAGCTGGAGTGAAAGATTAAGAATGGTCTTTACACGCTCAGGATCGGTTTTTACAACCTTCCAAGGCTCAGAATCTGCCAAATACTTGTTACCAATACGAGCAAGATTCATGGCTTCTTTCTGTGCATCGCGGAAACGGAAATTCTCAATGAGACGCTCCACTTCTGCCTTTACACCTTGGAACTCTTCGATGGTTTGACGGTCATAGTCGGTAAGTTCGCCAGCAGCAGGCACAACACCATCGTAATACTTCTTAGTGAGTTGGAGAGCACGATTCACAAAGTTGCCATATACGGCTACGAGCTCATTGTTATTGCGTGCTTGGAAGTCCTTCCAAGTAAAGTTGTTATCCTTTGTCTCAGGAGCATTGGCTGTAAGCACGTAGCGAAGCACGTCTTGCTTGCCTGGGAAGTCTACAAGATATTCGTCGAGCCACACTGCCCAATTACGTGATGTAGAGATTTTATCGTCCTCAAGATTTAAGAACTCGTTTGCAGGCACGTTATCGGGAAGAATGTATGAGCCTTCAGCCTTGAGCATGGCAGGGAAAACAATGCAGTGGAACACAATGTTATCCTTACCAATGAAGTGAATGAGGCGTGTATCGTCGCTCTTCCACCATTTTTCCCAATCGTTGGGCAACAATTCTTTGGTATTGCTAATGTAACCAATGGGAGCATCGAACCATACGTAAAGCACCTTACCTTCGGCACCTTCAACAGGAACAGGAATACCCCAATCCAAGTCGCGACTTACAGCACGAGGCTTAAGACCCATATCGAACCAACTCTTGCACTGACCCATTACGTTTGAACGCCATTCTTTGTGCTCCTCAGTAATCCAAGGTTCAAGCCATTGTTGGTGTTTGTCAAGGGGTAAATACCAGTGCTTGGTTTTACGCAACACAGGCTTTGAGCCGCTCACAGTTGAACGGGGATTGATGAGTTCTGTAGGCGAAAGAGCTGTACCACACTTTTCGCATTGGTCGCCATAAGCACCTTCTGCATGGCAGTGGGGGCATTCGCCTGTAATGTAACGGTCGGCAAGGAAGGTGTGTGCTTCCTCATCATAGTATTGTTCGCTTTCTTGTTCCACAAATTCGCCCTTATCATAGAGCTTGCGGAAAAAGTCGGAAGCGGTTTGCTTGTGAACCTCTGATGTGGTACGACCAAAAATGTCGAACGAGATGCCAAAGTCCTCGAACGAGTCTTTAATAACCTTATTATAACGATCGACCACTTGCTGCGGTGTGCATCCTTCCTTACGTGCACGAATAGTTACGGGCACGCCATGCTCGTCTGAGCCACAAACAAAGAGCACATCGCGCTTTTTGAGGCGGAGATAACGCACATAGATATCGGCAGGCACATATACGCCAGCCAAGTGGCCAATGTGTACACCACCGTTGGCATAGGGCAGAGCTGCAGTGACAAGAGTGCGATTAAATGTCTTTTCCATGTATGAGTTATGTCTTCTTTTTAAAAATTAAATGAGGGTTACTTTAAAAAACAATTTGTAGGAAGATGCATTCCTACAAATTGCTTTAAAAATAGACTCCCTTTAAACATGCATTTTCATCAATCGCGACCTGCACGCTTACGTGCCAAGTGGTCGAGAATGATTTTACGCATACGCATTGACTTAGGCGTAACTTCCACGTACTCGTCTTCTTTGATATACTCCAAAGCTTCCTCGAGCGAGAATACAATGGGAGGAATAATACGTGCCTTGTCGTCGGCACCCGAAGCACGCATATTGGTGAGCTGCTTGGCTTTGGTTACGTTTACAACAAGGTCATTTTCGTGTACGTGTTCACCCACAACCTGTCCGGCATAAACCTCATCTTGTGGATTGATAAAGAAGCGACCACGATCTTGCAAGTGGTCAATAGCGTAAGCAAATGCAGTTCCACTTTCGAGCGATATCATTGAACCATTTGAACGGCGTTGGATTTCACCCTTAAATGGTTGATATTCTTTGAAACGGTGTGCCATGATGGCTTCACCCTGTGAGGCTGTAAGCACATTGGTACGAAGACCGATGATGCCACGCGAAGGAATATTGAATTCGATGTCTACACGGTCGCCCATGTTAAGCATAGAAGTCATTTCGCCCTTACGACGCGTTACCATATCAATCATCTTCGAAGCAAACTCCTCGGGTACGTTAATAGTAAGCTCTTCAATAGGCTCGCACTTTTCACCGTCAATCTCTTTATAGATTACCTGGGGCTGACCTACCTGCAATTCATAACCTTCGCGACGCATCGTCTCGATAAGCACTGAAAGATGGAGCACGCCACGTCCGCTAACAATCCAAGAGTCACCTGTTTCGTTACGCTTTACGCGCAAAGCAAGGTCTTTTTCAAGTTCTTTTTCGAGGCGATCGTTAATGTGACGTGAAGTACAGAACTTACCTTCCTTACCAAAGAAGGGAGAGTCATTGATGGCAAAGAGCATCGACATGGTAGGTTCGTCAATAGCAATTGTAGGCAGGGGTTCGGGATTTTCGAAATCGCAGATAGTATCGCCAATTTCAAAATTCTCTAAACCAACTACAGCACAAATGTCACCAGAGCTCACAGCATCAGTGCGCTGACGACCCATACCCTCAAAGGTATGAACCTCCTTAATTTGTGTTTTCTCGAATGTGCCATCGCGGTGAGCAATCGTACACTTCATACCTTCACTAATGGTGCCACGATGAACGCGACCCACTGCAATACGACCAGTATAGTTTGAGTAGTCGAGTGAAGTGATAAGCATCTGAGGAGTACCCTCTAACTGTGTAGGAGCAGGAATTACCTCGATGATTTTGTCGAGCAAGTAGTTAATGTTGTCGGTAGGCGTTTTGTAGTCTTCGCTCATCCAACCATTCTTTGCAGAACCATACACTACGGGGAAGTCGAGTTGGTCCTCAGTAGCATCGAGATCACACATAAGGTCGAACACCATTTCGTACACCTCTTCAGGGCGACAGTTAGGTTTATCCACCTTATTAACTACTACGATGGGTTTCAAACCAATTTGCAAAGCCTTTTGCAAGACAAAACGTGTCTGTGGCATCGGACCTTCGAAGGCATCGACAAGCAGAATGCAGCCATCTGCCATATTGAGCACACGCTCCACCTCGCCACCAAAGTCAGAGTGACCCGGAGTGTCGATGATGTTGATTTTTGTGTCCTTGTATCGAATAGACACGTTTTTAGAAAGGATGGTTATACCGCGCTCACGTTCGAGATCGTTGTTGTCGAGGATAAGTTCGCCGGCATTTTGGTTTTTGCGGAACAGGTGTCCGGCGAGGAGCATCTTGTCCACGAGGGTAGTTTTACCGTGGTCTACGTGGGCAATGATGGCAATGTTACGAATGTCTTGCATACAATAAATTACTAATACCTATATATTTGGGTGCAAAGTTACTGCAAGGTGAGAGAAGTGCAAAATGAAAGTGGAAAAAACTTTCATTTTCACTTCCGAACCGCAGCGTAACTCGCGGAAACGTACCCAAACAAACGAGGCTGTGCACTCCTGCACAGCCTCATTTTAGGACAAGAACATAACAATCTTAGTATTCTACTTAACTCGATGCAAAGGTACGGGCTTTTACAAGCCTTGGCAATACCTAAAATTAGGTATTATGCAGCGAGTTCTTTAAAATTTATAACCCAGCGACACCAAAGCCGACACATTACGCGAGCCTGTAGCATTGAATTTTCCAATACCCCAATCAGCCTCAACACCAATGGTTACGCTTGATGGGAATTGGTATCCCACAAAGGTTTGCACACCATAATCAAAGCGATGTGTACCTGGTTCGTCAAAGGTTTTGTTCTCATAAAAATAACGTTCTACGCCACTTTGTTCAGTGTCGCCTTTCGTTTTTTGCTTGCCACCCACCCCATAAGCCACATAAGGACCAGCACTCATCACGATGTATCGGCTCTCGCCTAAGCGCCAATAATAACTAAAGAGCAAAGGCATCTCAATATAGTTTTGGGTAGCTGAACGATTTTTTATTCCCAACAAAGGTTCGCCTGTTTCTTCGTTAAACATTTGGTTACCCTCGCGGTCGAACACAAATACGGTTTCGTTCGGATCTTTCCAGCCTTTGCCATACACCTCAATGCTTGGGGTAAAACTCCAATGCTGGTTTAGTTCCACTTCGTAGCCTAATCCAAGCTTAAAGGCACCCACAACTTGTGCTTGCCCATAATGCGAAGAAAAGCCACCACCAAACTTTAAGTGGAGGTTTTGCGCATGAGCTGCAACAGAGATTGTGAGTAATAAGAACAATATTTTTCTCATTGTTTTTTGCTTTTTTATTTAGGGTACACAAATGTTTTTTGAGCAAAAAAGGAAATTACCTTAAGTAGGTGTTTTAATTTAGTTTTTTGAACTATTTGAATACCTACTTATTACTCAAAGAATTGTTTCCAATCGTCCTTGGTAATTTTTTTCTTAGCAGGTTCGTACTCCTTTTGCTTATTCTTATTGCGTTTCTGTTTCTTTTCAGCTTTCCATTGCTGACGCATTTCGCGTGGATCGGCAGCTTCGGCATAGGTGCGACGGGTGCCACGACGTGAAGACTCCTTATGGTCAGCACGGCCCCCTTCTTTACGATCGTTACGACCACCCTTGCGCTGACCACGACTACCTTCACGAGGAGCATCGTCTGAACGCTCTGCAGTATCTACCACCACTTTGCGATCGCCCACCTTTACACGCTTCATCTTGCTAAGTACCAATTCAGCATGCTCTGAAGGAACTTCAAAGAACGAACAATTATTCGTTAAATCAATACGACCAATTTCAACCTTTGCCCCACGTACATGGCGATTCACCAAATTGATGATTTCGCGAGCATAGAAATTGTCGCGCTTACCCAAGTTTATAAACAAACGGGTATAGCCCTCTTCTGCTTGGTGGTTGCCTTCTGCCCCACCCTTACGATGGTCACGACGGCTTTTTCCACCTTCATTTCCTTCTGAACGTCCACGATCTGTAGGTTGCTCAATAACGGGAGCATTCGCATAGTAACGCAAGAAATGTCCAAACTCACGACTTACGATGCGCTTTATCAAGTCCTCTTTATTAAGCCATTCTAACTTACGGAAGATCTCAGGCAAGAAGGGAGCGATTTCAGTTTCGTTTACTTCGATACGTTCCAACTCGTCCATTACCTTATAGAGTTGCTTGGTACAAATTTCTTGTGGTTCGGGCAATGTGCCAACCTCAAACTTCTTACCAATCACCTTTTCAATAATACGTACCTTCCCCTTTTCACGCAAGTGAATAATTGAGATACTTGTACCACGCTTACCAGCACGTCCTGTACGTCCTGAACGGTGCGTATAATTTTCTACATCATCGGGCAGACCATAATTTATAACATGCGTAAGGTCCTCCACATCAAGTCCACGCGCTGCTACATCGGTAGCTACGAGCAACTGCGTATGGTGCTGACGGAACTTCTGCATGGTTAAGTCGCGTTGGGCTTGCGAAAGGTCACCATGCAAAGCCTCAGCATTATATCCATCGCGAATTAAATGGTCGGCAACCTCCTGTGTTTCCATACGGGTACGACAGAAGATAATGCCGTAAATGCGTGGATAATAGTCTACCACACGCTTCAACGCAGCATATTTATCTTTAGCCTGTACAAGATAGTAGATGTGATTAACATTCTCAGCACCTTCGTTACGCGAACCTACCACAATTTCCTTATAGTCGTGCAAGTAGCTTTTGGCAATGCGTTCAATTTCCTTGCCCATTGTGGCAGAGAAAAGCAATGTGTTGCGCTCAGTAGGCACACCTGCTAAAATCTCATTGATGCTCTCCGTAAATCCCATGTTAAGCATTTCGTCGGCTTCGTCAAGCACTACGTTCTCCACAGCATCAAGTTTTGCCACACCTCTATTCATAAGGTCAATGAGTCGACCTGGAGTAGCAACAATAACCTGTGCACCCTTACGAAGGGTACGGATTTGACTTTCTATGCTCGAACCACCATACACAGCTAACACATGGAGGTCGTCAATGTAACGCGAATATTCTTTAAGGTCGCCAGCTATTTGCAGACAGAGTTCGCGTGTGGGACTCAGTATGACGGCTTGCGTGCGGCGGTCTTTGGGATTGACTTTTTGCAACACGGGCAAACCAAACGCCGCCGTTTTACCTGTACCCGTTTGTGCCAACGCAATGACATCATTTCCTACACCCAGAAGGTAGGGTATCACTTCTTCTTGTACAGGCATGGGGTGTTCGTATCCCATCTCGCTGATGGCGCGGCGTATTTCAGCCGAAACGCCTAACTCTTCAAATGTCTTCAAAATCGATTGTGGTGTTATTGGTGTATATACAAGAGCGGTTTGCAAGGCTTGAATTCTTTTGCATTGCAAACCGCCATCTTTTGGAGCAGAAAAGGCATAAGGGCACATTTCCACGTTGCAAAATTACGGATAAAAGGGGAAATTGGCAAACTAAACGCTGATTTTCAATTCAAAGTAGGCAATAAGTAGGTAAGTATTCAATATAAATTCTGTTACAGAATAAAATAATTTTGAATACCTACTTATTCTTACCAACTTATGAAACGATTTTTTCAGCATAGCAACTTATTATCCCCTCACCCTATACCGATTGCCTGGCATACGCTTTACGGCATCTTTATCTTCAAGATCAAAAAGTATATCGGTTAGTTGTGACAAGGACATTTGCAAGGCTTGCGATAACTGATCTATACTCATGTCATCTGCTCCACGCAATGCACCGAGCACTTTTTCTTGCTCTACACTAAATTCTGGGAAAAGTTGCCGTTCTTGTGGAACATTAGCTTCTGCTTTCCAATTAAGGGCATCCAATATATCATCTGCCGAAGTTACGAGTTGGGCAACATTCCGTCGTATCAGATTATTACACCCTACGGCTGTTGTATCGGTTATACGACCTGGCACAGCCAACACATCGCGATTATAACTATCGGCTATGCGAGCTGTAATGAGTGAACCACCCTGTTCGGCACTCTCCACAACCAATGTAGCCGATGACATACCTGCTACAATACGATTGCGACGTACAAAGTTTCCCTTGTCAGGCACCGTACCCGAAAAATATTCTGTAAGCAAAGCCCCATGAAGCACCATCTGTTCGGCCGTTGCACGATGATTTCTTGGATAAATACGGTCAAGGCCATGGGCTAACACTGCCGCTGTGTCAATATTATTTACCAAACAAGCACGATGCGCATGAATATCCACCCCATAAGCTAAACCACTGATTACCAACAGGTCTGGTATCTTTTTAGCAAGTTCTGACATCAACTTTTCACACACTTGTTTACCATATTCTGATATATTTCGAGTACCCACTACGCTAATAATGTGACGTCGGTTAAGGGAGGCACAGCCACAGCTAAATAGTTGAAGCGGACGATCAATCACTTCAGACGATTGTAACAGCAAGGGATAGTCAGAACTGGTACATGGAAGAACGCGTATGTGATGTTCATCGCAAAAGTCCATTTCGCGCAATGCTGCGTCACGTGCCGTTTGCATAGCATAGCGGTCGGCTCGCAACGTAGCCCAAGTTGAATTGGCTGGATGTGTGTCAGCCACGGCAGCTCGTGCCGAGCCATAGTAATCAATCAAGGCTAAGGCCTGCGATTGGGTAAGACCTTGCCAACGACTGAGCATAAGGGTGGAAAGTATTTCGTCGTTTTCTTCGGGAGTGCGTTGCATATTATAGGTATAGGTTTCTCAACAATCTTGTAATGGATGAAAAGGCACTACGAAATTGCACTATTGAGCATCGTTAAAAAAGATCTGATTGAGTTCATCGCAGTCGCTCAGTTTGCCGTTAATCAAACAAACAGTTTCAACGGTTGACTTGAACACAACACGCATATCGGGCAAACGATAAATGTCTTGCACAAAAACATACTTAATGCCTTCCTTGCGTAGAGCAAGTTTCGACACAAACTCATCACCACTACGCAGCGGAGTTTTAAAACGAAGTTGCATACCCGACACAACAGCATCTATGCCACGCGCATGGAGTTGAGCAAAACTTACACCATGCGCATTCAAAAACTCATGACGGGTGTGTTCCGTGTAATGTTGATAGTTAGCATTATTCACAATGCCTTGAAGATCGCACTCATAATCGCGCACCTTAAACGCGAGTTCATATATGTAGTTCATTGTTTCTCTTTTTTTATTTTTAAAATCGATTTTCTTCGAACTTTTTTATACCTATCCCTCTCCTCTCAAATATTCTGCTCCAAAGCGACAACGCAGACAATCCTTTCGGTCACAATAATTACGACGAAGTTGAATAAGAGCCTGACTGTCGGCGGCGTGCTGCACATGCAAACCAGCCCGTTCCCAACAACGAGTAATGTAGTTACGTTCAGCTGGCAGTTTTTCTAAAAGTTCAAAAGCACGTTCAGCCAAATTCTCATCCATGCGTTGCCTACCATAAGCAAAATATAAGGGCGAAGCTGTGTTAATGATTAGCAAATTGAGCGAAGCCGTTTGCAAGGTCTTTTCGCTTTCCTTGCTTTCCTCGCCAAAGGCATAATGGGTGCGCCAATAGGCTGTCACCCCTACTCTGAACAACCGATGCAACTCTTCGATGGATTGAGCTTCGAGCAAATGCGAAAAGTCGGCACGATGTTCTGAGTAAAGACGTGCCAGTTGCGAAAGACGCACATGCGGGAAGTTTTGCGGACGCAATCTGCCAAACTTCCACACCATCGCATCAATAGGTTGCACACCAAACTTGTGTTGCAAAAAGGCATACTCACTTTTCAGACGCATGTAATAACTGTCGCGGCGTTCAGGTTTCACTAAATTATCGTTGAGTAATCCTGCTTGTCCCATAAAGAAAGCTTCAACCTGAAACACATCATCGCGATGCTTACCTATGTGCTGCGGATTGATGGTAGCAGCCCATTGTTCAAAAGCCTGCGCATTCGTGCCAAAACCAAAGTTACGCGCAAGGGTCATAAAGAAAGCATGTTCCCAATCGCCACCTGTTTGCTGCAAATAGCCTTGCACTCGCTGCGTCTTTTCTTCCAAACGTTCCACTGTGAGGCGACTCATCCACGCATGCACCGTGAGTTGGGAAATATTGGGGATAATGCGATAACAAGGCGGATAAGTTTCTTCGTTCAGCAATTCTTGATAATGTGCCTTCAAGTCTGATGGCACCGTAAGTTGCAACTGAGGTAATGTTTTTCCATCGGCAGTACATACCTCCATGTTGATGTTAGTCACCACATGGAGTATCACGTTGTTATAAGCTGCGTCAATTTCGTGATGGTGGGCATACCAGTCTGACGCCTGTTCGTGTATCTCCACATTGCCCGCCCATAACATACCATTCAGTTTTATCTTAGCATTAAAAAAGTCGGGCCCCGCATTGAGCATGTTATGCACACCAGGGTCTATTACCTCCACCGTTTGTCCGTCGGAGGTAACAAGGGGCGAAGCACCATAAATGCGATGCTTCCACACGTAATGGACCAGGTATTCCATATATTCTTCCATATTGGTTAAACTGACAAAGGTAAGTTTTTTTTGAAATCCAACAAATAGGGGAAGTTGATAAATCAAGAAAAACTTGTAATTTTGCGGAAAATTGATCATAACTACGTATGGAAACTATCTTTCATTATGATGTAGTTGTCATTGGTGCAGGTCATGCTGGCTGCGAAGCGGCAAGTGCTGCTGCTCGCATGGGAGCCAAAACCTGCTTGGTGACAATGGACATGAACAAAATAGCGCAAATGAGTTGCAACCCTGCCGTAGGTGGTATTGCCAAAGGTCAGATTGTACGCGAAATTGATGCGCTTGGCGGAATGATGGGCGAAGTGACGGATGCCACTTCCATTCAGTTTCGCATGCTCAACCGCTCAAAGGGACCTGCCATGTGGAGTCCGCGTGCGCAATGCGACCGTGCACGTTTTATTACAGAATGGAGGCTTCGCCTTGAAAACACCCCCAACCTAAACATCTGGCAAGACGAAGCAACCGAGATTCTTACTAAGGACGGACAAGTTACTGGTGTTCGTACCATTTGGGGCGCCACCTTGTTAGCCCGTGCTGTAGTCGTTACTGCAGGAACTTTTCTGCGTGGATTGATGCACATTGGTCGCAAGCAAGTAGCGGGTGGACGTTGCGCTGAACCCGCTGCAGCATTCCTCACCGAAAGCATCACACGTTTGGGCATTCATTCCAACAGAATGAAAACAGGTACTCCAGTCCGCATTGACAAGCGTTCTGTTCATCTCGACGAAATGGAGGTACAGCCAGGTGAAACCGATTTTCATCGTTTTTCATTTATCAGTCCGATGCGCCCCTTGCCCCAACTTCCTTGTTGGACCGTTAACACCAATGCTGCCGTACACGAGATGTTGCGTTCGGGATTGGCAGATTCACCACTCTATAACGGACAGATTAAAAGTATCGGTCCCAGATACTGCCCCAGCATCGAAACCAAGATTGTAACCTTCCCCGATCGCGACCATCATCCTTTGTTTTTGGAACCCGAAGGTGTTGAAACCAACGAGCTCTACTTAAACGGCTTTTCATCGAGTCTGCCAATGGACGTACAGATTGAAGCACTCAAGCGCATTCCTTGCTTCCGCGACATCGTTATCTATCGTCCAGGCTATGCCATCGAATACGATTTCTTCGACCCCACACAATTACACCATTCGTTGGAAACAAAGAAAATCGATGGATTGTTTATGGCAGGACAGGTTAACGGAACCACGGGTTATGAGGAAGCAGCCGGACAAGGTTTAATTGCTGGCATCAATGCAGCATTGAAGTGTAGCGGTAACGAGCCTTTTGTTTTGCATCGTGACGAAGCTTATATTGGCGTTCTTATCGACGACTTGGTCACAAAAGGTGTTGACGAACCTTACCGCATGTTTACCTCACGTGCTGAATATCGCATCTTGCTCCGTCAGGACAATGCCGATGTTCGTCTCACACCTTACGCTGAAAAATTAGGATTGGCTTCGCCCGACCGCATCAAACGCTTTCATGCTAAAAAGGAGAAGATTGACGAAATTATCGCATTCTGCAAACAATACCCCATCAAACCGCAAAACATCAATGCTTTCCTCGAAAGCGTAGGAACCACCCCACTCCAACGCGGTTGCAAACTTTTCGACCTTATCAACCGTCCGCAAATTTCTCTACAAAACCTCTCAGACGAAATAAGCGAATTTAAAGACTTCCTCCATCAAATTACTATAGATGCGGAAGAAACCATTGAGGCGGCTGAAATCGAAATGAAGTATCATGGTTACATTGCTCGCGAGCGTGCATTGGCTGACAAGATGCAAAGATTAGAGAATATCAAAATTCGCGGTCACTTCGACTACAACAGCATAACGCAGTTAAGCACCGAAGCTCGTCAAAAGCTTACTGCTATTGACCCTGAAACTTTGGCACAAGCAGGACGTATTCCTGGCGTATCACCGAGCGACATCAGTGTCTTGCTCGTTTTAATGGGACGATAAATTTGCATCGCACATTACAAGGCTTAAGCATTCGCTCTTATTAGAGGCTCTATGTAAACATTATAGCCTTGAGCGCCTACTTGAAGCATTACTTCAAATAAAGTCTCTAAGAACGCCGCTAAACACGCATAACAACCTTTTTAGAGGCATTGTTCCTCACGTTCCACGTGAAACAAACCTACATAAAGCATATAATAATCAACGATTTTATGAATACAAAACTGTTATTAGACAATCTGAGAACAGTGTACGACTTCCCGAAGCCAGGCATTCACTTCAAAGATGTCACGACACTCTTCAAAAACCACGATTGCATCGAAGAAATGACGCAAGAGTTGGTACGTATTTACAAAGACAAAGGCATTACCAAAGTTGTAGGCATTGAGAGCCGTGGCTTCGTTATGGGAGCTATCTTGGCTGAAAAGCTCGGTGCAGGTTTTGTTATGGCTCGTAAACCTGGCAAACTTCCTGCCGAAAGTCGCAAAGCCACTTATTTAAAGGAGTATGGATACGACACCATCGAAATTCACGCCGATGCTATCGAACCGAATGATGTAGTGCTTATCCATGACGATTTGCTCGCAACAGGAGGTTCTATGCAAGCCGCATACGACCTCGTTCAACTGTTTAAACCGAAAAAAACGTACATAAACTTCCTCATCGAATTACAGATGGAAGGACTCGAAGGACGTAAATTCTTAGGAAAGGATTTAAACATTACTACCCTTTTGACCATCAACGAATGAACGATTTGCAAGCCTATTTAAAAGGTATCGTAAACAATTTGCCCGAAACACCGGGGTGCTATCAGTACCTCGATGATTCGGGCACTATTATCTATGTAGGTAAGGCTAAAAACCTAAAACGACGCGTAAGTTCGTACTTTAATAAGGAGCAACAAACGCGCAAAACACGCTTACTTGTAACACACATTCGCGACATCCGATACGTGGTTGTAAAGACCGAAGAAGATGCTCTTTTGCTCGAAAACAACCTTATTAAACGTTACAAGCCACATTATAATGTATTGCTAAAGGACGATAAAACATACCCTTCTATCGCCATTACTACCGAATATTTGCCACGTATCTTTAAAACAAGGCAACGTGGCAAAAGGGGAGCTATTTACTTTGGACCTTACAGCCACGTGCCAACGATGTATGCCTTGCTCGAACTCTGTCGCGAACTTTATCAACCCCGTCCTTGCCACACGGCAATGACTCAAGAAGGTGTTGAAAGCGGAAAATACGATGTCTGTCTCGACTACCATATTCACCACTGCAAAGCCCCCTGTGTAGGCAAACAAAGCCATGATGAATACATGCAGAACATCGAAGCATGCAAAGAAATTCTTAAAGGCAATACAGCAGAAGTTGCACGAAAAATGCGCGAAAAGATGACTTCTTTAGCCGAAGAAATGCGTTTTGAAGAGGCTCAGGAGATTAAAGTAAAATACGATCTTATCGAAAATTATCGCGCTAAGAGCGAGGTTGTTTCATCCGTTCTCCATAATATAGATGTGTTCAACATCGAAAGCGAAGAGAAGGTTGCATTTATCAATTACCTGCATGTTACCAACGGTTGCATCAACCAAGCCTTCACTTTTGAATACAAGAAAAAGCTCGATGAAACAGACGAGGAGCTGCTAACTTTAGGCATTATTGAAATGCGCGAGCGCTATGCCAGCCAATCCAAAGAGATTGTTGTACCCTTCCATGTAGACTTGCCCGATGACATGGTAACGCAAACCATTCCGCAAAAAGGCGACAAAAAAAAGCTGCTCGACCTCTCAAAGCTCAATGTCAAACAATACAAGTTCGACCGTCTCAAACAAGCTGAAAAACTCAATCCCGAGCAAAAACAGACACGCTTGATGAAGGAAATTCAAACAGATTTGGGTCTTCCCAAAATGCCTTTACACATCGAACTTTTCGACAACTCAAACATTAGCGGAACTGATGCTGTAGCAGCTTGTGTGGTATTCGAGCGTCTTAAACCTGCTAAAAAGGAATATCGCAAATACAACATTAAAACCGTTGTAGGCCCCGACGATTATGCCTCAATGAAAGAGGTTGTTCGACGCCGTTACACCCGACTGAAAGAAGAAGGGAAGCCCCTCCCCGACCTTATTATAGCCGATGGTGGACGCGGACAAATGGAAATGATTCGTGAGGTTGTTGAGGACGAATTACACCTGCAAATCCCCATTGCCGGACTTGCCAAGGACGATCGTCACCGCACCCGAGAGATGCTCTATGGTTTTCCACCAGCTATTATAGGCATTAAACCCGAGAGCCAACTCTTTCGCACCCTCACGCACATGCAAGATGAGGTACACCGCTTTGCCATCAGTTTCCACCGCGACAAGCGTTCAAAACGCCAAATAGCCTCCGAACTTGATACGATACCAGGCATTGGTCCTGCCACAAAAAAACTACTTATAAAGGAGTATAAAAGCGTAAAACGCATCAAAGAAGCTACGCAGAGTGAGTTACAAAACCTTTTAGGAAACGCTCGCGGACAAAAAATATACAACAACTTGCACGCCAACGACAAATAAGTTGTAAATTTGCCAACATGAGAGCAGTAATTCAACGCGTAAAACACGCTTCCGTAACTATTGACGGAAACATTAAATCGGCAATCGAACAAGGCTTCCTTGTACTTTTAGGCATCGAAGACGCCGATAACCAAGAAGACGCCGATTGGCTTTGCAAAAAGATTGTTGCACTCCGCGTATTCGATGATGAAAACGGAGTCATGAACCGCAGCATTCAAGACATTGGCGGAAACATTTTAGTCGTAAGCCAATTCACCCTTATGGCATCCTACAAAAAAGGCAATCGCCCCTCCTACATTCGCGCAGCTGGTCATGCCCATGCCATTCCCCTTTACGAATACTTCTGCAACAAGGTAACCGAATCCCTTGGCAAAGAAATTGGTACAGGCGAATTTGGGGCCGACATGAAGGTAGAATTGCTCAACGATGGTCCTGTAACCATCTGCATGGATACCAAAAACAAGGAATAATTTTTACACCTATTACATCCACAAACATCGCAATGCACAACGAAAAAGCACCCCAATCGCCCACCCTTGCTCAACTGCAACAAAAGGTAGACGAGTGGATACACACCTATGGCGTACGCTATTTTAGCGAACTCACCAACATGGCTTGCCTCACCGAAGAGGTAGGCGAATTAGCACGTGTAATGGCGCGAAAATATGGTGATCAATCGTTTAAAGCAGGCGAGACACACGACCCTTCTGAGGAGATGGCAGACGTGCTTTGGGTACTAATATGCCTTGCTAATCAAACAGGTGTCAACCTCACCCAAGCCATGCAACGCAGCTTTGAAAAAAAGACAAAACGCGATGCTACGCGCCACATCAACAACCCTAAATTAAAAGAATAATTAGAAACTATGGAATTAAAAATCAATCGCCCCGACGCAATGCCTAATAAATATGAAGAGGCATTCAGCAAGTACAACCTCAATCTCGACGATGAGCAAGTAAGCAAAGAAGTACATGCCCTCGTTGCTGAGAACCGTGCAAAATACGACAATCCCGAAGTACTCAAACAACTTTTGGCAACTGTTGAACTCACCACGCTTAAAGAAACCGACTCACAAGAAAGCGTTCTCCAATTTACCGAGAACGTAAACAAATTTGCCGACGAACACCCCGACCTTCCCCCTCTTGCCACTATCTGCGTATACCCTAACTTTGCTAAAATAGTAAGCGAAAGTCTCGAAGCTGATGGTGTAAAAGTAGCTTGCGTAGTAGGCGGTTTCCCCTCATCTCAAACCTTTATTGAGATAAAAACTACCGAAACAGCCCTTGCCGTACACGATGGTGCCGACGAGTGCGACTGTGTACTTAGCGTAGGCACTTTCCTCAGTGGCGACTACGAAACATGTGCAGACGAAATATCTGAAATCAAGGCAGCTTGTGCCGATAGACCCCTCAAGGTTATCCTCGAAACAGGTGCGCTTAAGTCAGCCTCAAACATCAAGCGTGCATCCATCCTTTCCATGTATGCTGGTGCCGACTTTATCAAGACTTCTACAGGTAAAATTGCCGTTGCTGCAACACTCGAAGCTGCCTATGTAATGTGTACAGCCATCAAAGAATATTACGACCTCACAGGCACAAAAATCGGTTTTAAGGCTGCGGGGGGCATCAAAACCCCTGCCGAAGCTGTTGACTTCTACACCGTAGTGCGCGAAATTTTGGGCGAAGACTACATCAAGGAAGGTCTCTTCCGCATTGGCACAAGCCGTTTGGCTAATCTCTTGGTTAGCGACATCTTGGGCGAAGAGGTTAAACCTTTTTGATAAATAGATATCCCACCCTATTCACGAAAATTCATACCCCCTAAAAATAAAAGAGGTACTCTGCAAACGAGTACCTCTTTTATTTTTTATAAAATCTACAAAAACTTGATTTTCAACAAGTTACAATCACATCGTACGTTCCACAACATAGTCAATATAATCCTTCAAAGCAGCTTTAATTGCAGCATTATGCCAATTTGCGTCCAGCAAATCAAGTGCCTCTTGATGAAGTTCCTTCATGCGACGCTCAGCATATTCAATACCCCCACTCTGCTTCGTATATTCCACAAGTTGTGCTATCTCTTCCGCTGTAGCCTCACCCGTTTTCACCTTACGTGCCCATTCACGCACATCTTCACGGTCGGTATGCGTAATCGCATAAATGGCAGGCAACGTAATTTTACCCTCAGCCATATCATTACCCGTAGGCTTACCAATGGCAGCGTCAGCATAATAATCAAAAATATCATCACGAATTTGAAAACAGAGACCTATAATCTCACCAAACTTACGTGCATTTTTCACATACACCTCATCACCACCCGCAGAGATAGCTCCTAATTCAGCACACGCAGCAAAAAGAGCAGCCGTTTTATTATGAATAATGTGGAAATAAGCCTCTTCCGTGATAGCCTCGCGACGGATGTTAGCCAACTGCGCAACCTCACCCTCCGACAACGTACCACCTAAGCGAGAGATAATTTCAACCACATGAATATTAGCCGTTTGCGAAGCCTGAAGCAAGGAGGTAGAAAGCAAATAGTCACCCACCAAAACGGCAACTTTATTATCATACACAGCATTTACAGAACGCTGTCCACGACGTTCACCACTTTCGTCCACCACATCATCGTGAACCAACGAAGCCGTGTGCAAAAGCTCAAGCGTTACAGCCGAACGCAATGAATTTGTTTGCACCACGCCCAACTCCTTAGCCATGAGCAACACCAAAATGGGACGCATCATTTTGCCTTTGCGCTGACGCACATAAGCAAGAGCCTGACCCAGAAAGTCATCTTCATGAGCCAGCGCGTTATCAAAAAGGTCTTTATATTGCGCCAATTCCTGTTCAACAGGGCGGCGTATTGCGGATAATTTGTCCATGTCATCTAATTTGCATACAAAAGTACGAAAAAAGGGGTGTTTACGAGAGGATTTATGTATTTTTGTGTACAAAATAAAACGATAACGCTATGCAAACCCTCTATTTGCTCGATGCGTATGCGCTTATATACCGCGCATACTATGCCTTGATACGCTCTCCGCGCGTCAATTCTAAAGGACAAAACACCTCTGCTGTATATGGCTTTGTCAATACGCTCAACGATGTGCTTACCACTGAAAAGCCCGATTTTATAGGCATTGCCTTCGACCCTGCAGGTCCTACATTCCGTCACGAAGCCTATCCTGCATATAAGGCGCAACGCGAAGCTACCCCTGAAGACATCAAGTGGGCAGTACCTATTATTAAAGAGATTATTCGTGCTTACAACATTCCCATCCTCGAAACAACTGGCTATGAGGCAGACGATGTAATTGGAACGCTTGCTTTAAAAGCGGTAGAAGCAGGACTCGAGGTACACATGGTTACTCCCGACAAAGACTATGCGCAATTAGTTCGTCCCAACATCTACATGCGTCGTCCCGGACATGGTGCTGCAGGCATGGAAAAACTCGGACCTAACGAAGTGTGCGAAAAATATGGCATTAGCCATACCGACCAAGTTATTGACCTACTCGGACTGATGGGCGACACTGCTGACAATGTACCAGGTTGCCCAGGGGTTGGCGAAAAGACTGCCGTAAAACTCATCACGCAATTTGGCTCAATCGACAACCTTCTTCAAAACACCGACCAACTGAAAGGTGCCATGAAGAAAAAGGTGGAGGAAAATATTGAACAAATCAAATTTTCAAAATTCCTTGTCACCATCAAAACCGATGTACCCATCAACCTCGATCTGGATGCTTTGCGAACCACTGAGGCTAACAAGGAAGCACTACGCCCCATCTACGAAAATTTAGAGTTTCGCATGTTTTTGAAGAAGATGGATAATGAGGCTACCGAAAAGCAAAATAATGTTAGCAGTTGGGGCGCTCTCTTCGACGCACAGCCACCCGTTGTGCAAGAAGAAGAAAAAGAAATTAGTTTTAAAACACTAAACGACAGCGAACACAATTACAAACTCATTGAAACAGAAGATGATGCAAAACATCTTTGTGATGAATTATTGACTTATAGCACTGTTTGCTTAGACACTGAAACTACATCTATTGATGCCATAAATGCCCAACTCGTGGGTTTAAGCTTCTCAGTAGCAAAAGGGCAAGCTTGGTACGTAGCTGTTCCACGTGAAACCGAGGCGGCACAACGTATGGTGGATATATTTAAACGTGTGTACGAAAACGACACCCTTCTTAAAGTCGGACAAAACCTAAAGTACGACTTAACCGTGTTGGCTAACTACGGCATCCATCTCAAAGCTCCCCTATTCGACACCATGTTGGCTCACTACCTCGTTCAACCCGAGTTGCGCCACAACATGGACTACTTGGCTGAGATTTACTTGAAATACAAAACCATTCACATCGAGGAACTCATCGGTCCCAAAGGCAAGAATCAAAAAAACATGGCAGACTTTGCGCCTGCCGAAATTTGCGACTACGCTTGCGAAGATGCAGACATCACCTTGCAACTCATGGAACCACTCAAGCACGAAATGGAGAAAAACCAACTCACCCGTGTGTTCCACGAAATAGAAATGCCCTTGATGCCTGTGTTAGCACAAATGGAACGCAATGGAGTGAGACTCGACACCGAAGCCCTTGCCGAAACAGGCAAACAGTTCCGACAACGCATGCAGCAACTCGAAACCGAAATCTATGAGTTGGCTGGTCACCCCTTTACCATTACCTCACCCCGACAAGTGGGCGAAGTGCTATTTGAAGAACTCAAACTCAACGAGAAAGCTAAAAAGACAAAGAGCGGACAATATTCTACAGGCGAGGAAGTGCTCGAAGCTATTAAGCACAAGCATCCCATTGTTGAAAAAATCTTAGCTCACCGTGCGCTCAAAAAACTCATTAGCACCTACATCGACGCACTCCCCAAACTTATCAATCCCGCTACAGGACACATCCACACATCATTCAACCAAGCGGTTACTGCTACAGGACGTTTGTCTTCGTCGAACCCCAACTTGCAAAATATCCCCGTGCGGGGTGACGATGGTCGTGAAATTCGCAAAGCCTTTGTACCTGAACCAGGATGTATCTTCTTCTCGGCAGACTATTCGCAAATCGAGCTTCGCATCATGGCGCATCTCAGTGCCGATGAGCATCTTGTAAACGACTTCCGTTGTGGACGAGACATTCACGCGGCAACTGCTGCACGCATCTTCCACAAACCCATTGAGGAAGTTACACGCGATGAACGTCGCAAAGCCAAAACAGCCAATTTTGGCATCATCTACGGCATCTCTGCCTTTGGACTTGCCGAACGCATGGAGGTGTCACGTACTGAGGCAAAAGAGCTCATTACCAACTATTTCACTACTTACCCACGTGTAAAAGAATACATGAACACAAGTGTAGAGCGTGCGCGTGAGTTGGGCTATATTGTCACAGAGTTTGGTCGTCGTCGCTACTTGCCAGACATCACCTCGCGCAATGCGGTTGTGCGCGGTTATGCTGAGCGAAACGCTGTGAATGCTCCTATTCAGGGCACTGCTGCCGACATCATTAAAATTGCCATGGTACACATTGCGCAACGCTTCGAAGCTGAAGGCATTCAGTCTAAAATGATTTTGCAGGTACACGATGAACTCAACTTCTCTGTTCTCCCTTCAGAGTTCGACCGTGTAAAAAGCATTGTCATTGAAGAAATGGAAAAAGCCTACACCATGAGTGTCCCCCTACTTGCCGACTGTGGCGAAGGCAAAAATTGGCTTGAGGCACACTAAAGGGATAAGTATTAAGTAATAAGTATTAAGTATTACAAACTATGTGTATACAAGTAATACGAACGCAAAAAAAGTTCTGCATGAGATTTGATAGTTTTATCAGGAAATTTCACGCGTCAGCCTCACCCCATTCGGGGTGATATATGGTAGCCAGGTATGTGAATGAGGGTTTATCCCGAATTCACATGCCTGGTTTCCGTATGCAACAACCTCAAACTACGCACGCCGTAGGTGTGCAATTGGGCCTAGGCG
>UQPD01000005.1 GCA_900542795.1 uncultured Prevotella sp.
TGTATAAGAGACAGAAGGAAAGAAGCAATATAGGCTAAATAGAATGTAGCTCTTTATATTTTCTCTCATTAGAATGTATTACTTATTACTTCTTACTTATTACTTAAAAAACTTACTTAATACTTAAAAACTTTATCCTATAGTCAGCAAAGTCGTGCCTTCCATCACGCTGTCGCCTGCGCTAACGCAGATACCTGTAACCGAGCCATCAGCTTCGGCAGTGATGTTATTTTCCATTTTCATAGCTTCGAGCACGAGCACAGTGTCACCCTTTTTCACCGCTTGACCTGCGCTAACCAAAATTTTGGTTACAACACCAGGCAGCGGAGCCTTAACGGGCGTACCTGCACCAGGACCGCTTGTTGCAGCAGGAGCAGCGGGAGCTTCAGCTGCAGCAGGAGTAGCAGGAGTAGTAGCTGCAGGAGCAGCTTCGGTTGAAACGGTGGGTAAAGCCTCTTCAACGAGCGAAGAGCCCTGCATTTCCACCTCAAATGGAATGCCATTTACCTCAACTTTGGCTTTAGAGCCAACGATGCTGTCAATGGTCACGTCGAACTGTGCGCCATTGATGGTATATTTATATTGTTTCATTGTATGTGTGGTAGTGCTTAAAATTGAGTCATCAAGTCGGCTGGATTATTCCAGTTAGTGCGATGGTGCTGAACGGTAATGATACCAGGTTCATCATCGTGTACAATTTCAACCTCGTGTTCAATAAGCGCGAGTGCAATTGCAGCAGCATACGCAGGCATTTCCTCCTCGGTAGGCTTAGTGTGATAGCCGTCAATCAAGAAGTCAGCAATAGTGCCTTGCTTCTCGTCCAAGCGGATGGTGAGCGTTTGGTCACCCAGTTTATACTGAAATGTTTTCACTTGCTTAATATGTGCTAAGAGCTAAAGGACCCATGCAAAACATCAGCCCCTTAGCCTAATTATTAAAGAGGAATGTTGCCGTGTTTCTTTGCAGGACGCGTTTCGCGCTTGTTCTCGAGTTGAGCCAATGCGCGGCAAATGCGGAAACGTGTGTTGCGTGGTTCAATAACATCGTCAACATAGCCATATTCTGCAGCCTTGTAGGGGTTTGTAAAGAGGTCGTTATATTCCTTCTCCTTTTCAGCAAGGAAAGCCTTCGGATCCTCCTTCGTCTTAGCCTCTTTGCCATCCAAAATCGCCACGGCACCCGAAGCACCCATAACAGCAATTTCGGCTGAAGGCCAAGCATAGTTCAAGTCAGCCTTAAGTTGCTTACAACCCATCACAATGTGTGAGCCACCATAGCTCTTACGCAAGGTCACCGTGACCTTAGGCACAGTAGCCTCGCCATAAGCGTAGAGCAACTTAGCACCATGGTCAATCACACCATTATATTCCTGACCTGTACCAGGGAGGAAGCCCGGAACGTCAACCAACGACACGATAGGAATGTTAAAGCAATCGCAGAAACGAACAAAGCGAGCAGCTTTGCGCGAAGCGTTACAGTCTAACACACCAGCGTAAACACTCGGTTGGTTAGCTACCACACCCACACTCTGACCATTGAAGCGTGCAAAACCAATGATGATGTTACGAGCAAAGTTGCGGTGTACTTCCATAAACTCACCATTGTCAACCACAGCACCAATCACCTTATACATGTCGTAAGCCATGTTCGGGTTGTCGGGGATAATCTCGTTGAGTGAATCCTCCTTGCGGTCGATGGGGTCAGTACATTCCACACGCGGAGCACGCTCCATGTTGTTTTGTGGCATGTACGAGAGCAAACGACGGATGATTTGTGCAAAGTCCTCTTCAGTCTTTGCTGTGAAGTGGCACACACCACTCTTTGTAGAGTGAACTGCAGCACCACCCAAGTCTTCCTGAGTAACATCCTCGCCAGTAACCGTCTTCACCACCTTCGGACCCGTAAGGAACATATAGCTAATGCCTTCGAGCATAACTACGAAGTCAGTAAGCGCGGGCGAGTAAACGGCCCCACCTGCACAGGGACCGCAGATGCCAGAGATTTGGGGTACTACGCCCGAAGCTTCAATGTTGCGCTGAAAGATTTCGCCAAAGCCAGCCAAGGCGTTAATACCTTCCTGAATACGTGCACCACCCGAGTCGTTCAAGCCAATGCAAGGTGCACCCATCTTCATACTCTGATCCATAACCTTGCAAATCTTTTGCGCCATGGTTTCAGAGAGTGAGCCACCATTTACGGTAAAGTCTTGGGCAAACACATAAACCAAGCGACCGTTAATAGTGCCGCTACCAGCTACAACACCGTCGCCCAAAAATTGTTTCTTCTCCATGCCAAAGTTATGGCAACGGTGAAGTTTAAACATATCCATTTCCTCGAATGAGCCCTTGTCGAGCAAGAGTTCGATGCGTTCGCGAGCAGTAGCCTTACCTTTGGCATGCTGCTTTTCAATGGCCTTTTCGCCACCGCCCAAACGAGCCTTCTGACGAAGCTCTACGAGCTGCTTAATTTTCTTCAGTTGTTCACTCATAATGGTTTTATTGCTAATGAGCTTTTTTGTGAATGAGCTAATTGCTAATGGTTGGTTTCATATCAGGAAAACGCATGCATCCTTCATCAAAACCAACCCACTTATGCTAATTGGCTTATAATCTGTTTTTATTAAATTGCTAATGAGCCAATATGCCCATTATCAAAAATTCGTCGCAAAGATACGTATTTATTCGCACACATATTGCAAAAGTGTGCGAATAAATAAACTTTATGTGAACTAAACCACCAATTATTGCCGAAAAACGCATAACTTCGCCGTCAATATGACACATCAAGCACTCTATAACTTTGGTGCAGGCCCAGCCATGCTCCCCGCCGAGGTGGTTCGTGCCACAGCACAAGCGGTAACAAACTTTCAAGGCATGGGGCTCTCGCTCATGGAGATAGGGCATCGCACCTCACAATTCAAGGCAGTGATGGCAGAAGCCCAACAACTCATGCGCGAGCTTCTTCACATCCCTGCCACACACAGTGTGCTCTTTTTAGGTGGAGGAGCCCGTTTGCAATTCAGCATGGTGCCTATGAATTTGCTCAAGCACAAGGCAGCCTATCTTGACAGTGGACATTGGGCACACCAAGCCATGACCGAGGCACGTCTTTGGGGCGAAACCCTTTGTATAGCTTCAACCCAGGCAGATCATTACACACACCTTCCGCATCACTATCACATCCCCACAGATGTTGACTATTTACACATAACCACCAACAATACAATTTATGGCACAGAATTGCGCACAGACATAGACAGTCCTGTGCCTTTGGTGGCAGACATGTCGAGCGATATACTCACACGTCCCATCGACGTAAGTCGTTACGACCTTATTTATGGTGGAGCACAAAAAAATCTCTCCATGGCAGGTGTAACATTTGTTATTGTGCGTAACGAAGCTGTAACACCCACCCCACGTCCCTTGCCTGCTATGCTTAGCTATGCCACACACATTCAGCACGAGGGCATGTATAACACACCCCCCATGCTCCCCATATACACCGCCTTGCAAACCCTGCGGTGGATAAAGGCACAAGGGGGAGTGTGCGAGATGGAACGTCGTGCCAAAGAGCGTGCCCAATTGCTCTATGCAGCCATCGATGCGAGTCACATCTTTCATGGCACAGCCCAACGTGCTGACCGTTCGCTTATGAATATATGCTTTGTGCTTAATGAGGGCTATCAACATCTTGAAGACCATTTTACACAATTTGCACTCGACCGTGGCATCTATGCCATTAAAGGACATCGTTCGGTGGGTGGTTTCCGTGCATCGTGCTACAATGCCATGCCTATAGCGGGTGTAGAGGCATTAGCACAATGTATTCGCGATTTTGAACAGACCTGGAAATAGTTAAATTAAGAAGACTTTTACTGCTTCTTAGCCCCCCATTATTCATAATTCATTATACATTATCCATTTTTTCCTATGCAAAATAGCAACAACCGAGGACGAAATGCGCGACCTAATACCAAGAGTAAAGCGCAAGGCTCTCAAAATTATAAGAAATCAAACGATAATCGTAGCAATAACTCTGCACATAAAACTCGTAACAAAGACAGCTTTAAGTCCTTTTCGAGTCATGATTCAAGTAGCAAAAAGTTCGTACCTCGTCGTCCGGGGCAACGTCCATTTACAGCTACCACTCCTCGTGTAGAACCGCGTGAAAATGTAGCCCCTCAACAGCCTACTAACACTTTTAGCATCGATGAAGAGGGTCGCATGATAACCATGCGCGTTACACCTGACGTGGCATACAACGAAGAGCGTCTAAAGCATTATATAGCTGAAGAAATGCACATTGATGTGCGCACAATAAATGCCTTGCGCATTCGCAAACGCAGCATAGATGCGCGTCAACGCACCATTTTTGTCAACCTTAGCACAGAGGTCTATATTAACAAAATGCCGCCCCAACTCGATTTTGAACCCGTAGCCTATCATGATGTAAGTCGTGCCGAAAGAGTGATAGTGGTAGGTGCAGGTCCTGGTGGACTTTTTGCAGCACTCCGTCTTATTGAATTAGGCAAACGTCCTGTGGTGTTAGAACGAGGCAAAGACGTGCACGAACGTCGCAAAGACATCGCTCTTATTTCGCGCGAACATAAGGTAAATGGCGAGAGTAACTATTCTTTTGGCGAAGGTGGAGCGGGTGCTTTTTCAGATGGCAAACTCTATACCCGTTCAAAGAAACGTGGTAATGTAGAAAAAATATTGCGCGTATTCTGTCAGTTTGGTGCATCCACCGACATTCTTATTGATGCCCATCCCCACATCGGTACCGACCGTTTACCTCGCATTATCGAGAACATGCGTAACAAAATTATAGAATGTGGGGGTGAAGTACATTTTAATACCCGTGTCGATCGCATTATTCTTGAAAATGAAGTTGTAAAGGGTGTGGCATGCAACACTGGCAAAGTCTTTAACGGTCCCGTCATATTAGCTACTGGACATTCAGCTCGCGATGTCTATCGCCACCTCCACGCCTCAGGCATCACCCTTCAGCAAAAAGGCATAGCCGTGGGCGTACGTCTTGAGCACCCCGCGCAGCTCATCGACCAAATACAATATCACAACCCCCAAGGGCGAGGCAAATATTTGCCTGCAGCCGAATACAGCTACGTAGCACAAAGTGGCGGTCGTGGCGTCTACAGCTTCTGCATGTGTCCAGGAGGCATCGTCGTGCCGGCAGCCAGCGGACCGCAGCAGTTAGTGGTAAATGGCATGAGTCCCTCCACGCGCAATTCAGCTTGGAGCAACTCGGGCATGGTTGTCGAAACCCGCCCCGAGGACTTAGATGGCGAGTTAACCCCCTTCCTCACTGAGGCTATGGCAGATGGAGCCTTTGCTGAGACGCACCCCGACATCTTCGATGCCAACAACCCTCTGCGCATGATGTACTTTCAAGAGGCACTCGAAAAAGCCTGTTGGCAACAAGGCAACCGCAGCCAAACAGCCCCCGCGCAGCGCATGGCAGACTTTGTGAACTGCCGTCTGAGCTACGATCTTCCCCGTTCAAGCTACACCCCAGGTTTAGTATCATCGCCCCTACATTTTTGGATGCCCCGTTTCATTACCACCCGTCTCATCGAGGGATTCAATGCCTTTGGGCGTCGCAGTCGAGGCTTTTTAACCAACGAAGCCCTGCTCATAGCAGCCGAAACCCGAACCTCGGCTCCCGTACGCATATTGCGAAATCCCGACACCCTTTGCCACATCACCGTGCGCAATCTTTATCCGTGTGGCGAAGGAGCAGGCTATGCAGGTGGCATTGTTAGTGCTGCCATCGATGGAGAACGCTGTGCCGAGGCTTACGCAGCACAAGCATTTTGATTGACTTGAAAAAAGTCTCACGGAAAATGAGACCTATAGGTCGAAAATTCACGCGCCAGCCTCACCCCATTCTGGATGAGGCTGGCGCGTAACACTTCTTGATATTTCATTCAAATCTCATGCAGAAAAAAATTACGGATTTTGAACACCCTACCTACTAGCCAACCCATTTTCTTCTTTTTAGGATTATGAATTTTGTGTATTACGCCGCTAAATAGTTTTAGTTAAAACGATTCTGCGATTTAACTAAAACGATTTCGCGAGTTAACTAAAACGATTTTGAGGTGTTTTTGAGGGTATTTTAGCCTATTACCTTCATCGATAGTGCAAAGGTGTAATGGTGTGCAACCCAAAGCAAGCTTTTGCAATTTACTCCTTGTGTCTTTATGTGCTAACAGAAAAGCCCGCTTAATCTCTTTATCGTTGTTTATCCTTCCAAAAAGCATTCATGCGGTCTTTGCTGAGGTTTTCGTGAGGATTGTTGCATGGGTGCCAAAGCACCTGTTGCTTAAGTTCATCGGGCATGTATTGTTGGGGAGTGAAATTGCCAGGATAGTCGTGAGGATATAAATATCCATCATGATAACCTAACTCAGCCATTAACTGAGTGGGAGCATTGCGAATGGGTAGAGGAACTGGTAAATTGCCCGTTTGCTTAACCAACTGAATGGCTTGGTTTATACCCATGTATGCTGAATTACTCTTGGCACTTGTGGCTAAATAGACGGTAGCTTCTGCTAAAGGTATTCTGCCCTCAGGCCAACCAATCTTGGCTACGGCATCAAAGGCTGCATTGGCTAAAAGCAAGGCGTTAGGATTGGCAAGACCGATGTCCTCTGCGGCAGATATAACCAAACGACGAGCAATGAATTTAGGATCTTCGCCTCCTTCAATCATACGTGCTAACCAATAAAGCGCAGCGTCAGGGTCACTGCCACGAATACTCTTGATAAAAGCCGAGATGATGTCGTAGTGCATTTCGCCTTCCTTGTCGTAAGCCAATGGGTTTTGTTGCAAACGCTCAGTAATAGTGGCATTATCTATAATCAAAGTGTTGTCGGTGGTTGCAGACGTAACAAGGTCGAGAATTCCTAACAATTTGCGTGCATCGCCTCCGCTAAATCGAAATAAGGCTTCAGTTTCCTTTACCTCAATGTGCATATCTTTCAGCACAATGTCCTTAGTTAATGCTCGGTTTAAAAGTTCTTCTAAATCTTGCTTTTCAAGACTTTTCAGTACATAAACCTGGCAACGCGAAAGGAGTGGACGAATTACTTCGAACGAGGGATTCTCAGTTGTTGCACCAATCAGTGTGATAGCACCGGTTTCAACTGCTGCTAACAAAGAGTCTTGTTGCGACTTTGAGAAACGATGAATTTCATCGATAAAGAGTATAGGACTTTGCTCATTGAAAAATCTGCCCTTTGTAGCCTTGTCAATAACCTCGCGAACCTCTTTAACACCACTATTAACAGCAGATAGCGTATAGAAAGGCGTGTCTAACTGATTAGCTATAATTTTTGCCAAGGTAGTTTTTCCAACCCCTGGAGGTCCCCAAAGAATAAAGGAAGAAATGTGTCCCGAATCAATCATTCTTCGCAATACAGCTCCATTTCCCACCAAATGTTTTTGACCGATATATTCGTCAAGCGTAGAAGGTCGTAAACGCTCTGCCAATGGTTTCATGTTGATTTGCTTTTAGTTGTTTCCTTATCCTTCAATCTCACTCAGTTCGAGCCAACGCATAGATTTTTCGTCTAACTCGTCTGACAAAATGGGCAAGCGTTTGCTTTTTTCTGTCAACTCCTCTACTGAGAGAGCACCCGAACATAGGGCAGCTTCAAGCTCCTGTTTCTCTTGTTCAAGCGCTTCAATGTCCTTTTCGAGTTGTTGCAACTCTTGTTTCTCCTTAAAGGTAAGTTTGCGTTTCTTTTCGCCACCCCAAGTGTTTTGTTTGGTTTGTGTGGCAGACTTGTTGGCAGATTTTTCAGCTTGTGCCTCATGCTCTTGCAGAGATTTCCATTCGCGGTATTCAGAATAGTTGCCAGGGAAATCGTCAATTTTACCTTCGCCATTAAACACGAGTAAGTGGTCGACCACTTTATCCATAAAATAGCGGTCGTGGCTAACAACAATTACACAGCCACGGAAGTCCTGCAAATACTCTTCAAGCACCTGTAGGGTAGCAATGTCTAAGTCGTTGGTAGGTTCATCGAGCACCAAGAAGTTAGGATTCTTCATCAATACGGTGCAGAGCTGCAAACGTCGGCGTTCACCACCCGAGAGTTTATAAATGTAATCCTGTTGGTGTGCAGGGGGGAAGAGAAAATGGGTGAGGAATTGCATTGCTGTGAGATGGCGTCCACCGCCAAGGTCGATGGTTTCGGCAAACTTGCGTACAGCGTCAATTACCTTGTCTTGTTCGTTAAACGCCATGCCCTCTTGCGAAAAGTAGCCAAAGCGCACTGTTTCGCCAATTGAAAATTGTCCGCTATCTGGTTTCTCTATGCCCAAAAGCAATTTGATGAAAGTACTTTTGCCTGTGCCGTTTCCACCAACGATGCCCATCTTCTCGTAGCGCGAAAAGTTGTAATAGAAATTGTTGAGTATAACCTTCTTTGTGGTTTTGCCCTCAGCGTTAGGCACATCAAAAGCTTTGCAAACATAGTCGGCTTCGAATATTTTGCTGCCAATATATCCGCTTTTAACCTCCAAACGCGCAGCTCGTTCCTCTCTGCGTTGTTTTGCGCGTTGTTCAAGTTCAACAAAAGCCTCTTTGCGATATCTGGCTTTTGTGCCTCGTGCGCAAGGCATGCGTCGCATCCAATCGAGTTCTTTGCGATAAAGGTTATTTGCTTTTGCAATATTGGCATTTTGGGCAGCAATGCGTTGTTCGCGCTTGTCGAGGTAATACTCATAGTTTCCAGCATAGGCATACAACCCATTGTCATCAAGTTCTAAAATGGTTTGACACACATTGTCTAAGAAGTAGCGGTCGTGTGTCACCATGAGTAATGCCTTTGTGGTGCGTTGCAAGTATCCTTCAAGCCATTCAATCATTTCAAGGTCCAAATGGTTGGTAGGTTCGTCAAGCACTAACAAGTCAGGGTCAGCCATCAAAACATTTGCTAACGCCACACGCTTAAGTTGTCCTCCCGAAAGTTCCTCAACAGGTTGCATAAAGTTAGAGATGTCTAACTTCGACAAAATCTGTTTTGCTTTTAGTTCAAAGTCCCAAGCTTCGCGACGTTCCATTTCATCGATAAGCTCGCTTAGTCCTGGGTTGCCAGGTGTAGCAAGACATTGTTCGTATTTGCTGATAAGAGCTGACAAGTCGCCACCACGCTGAAAACAAGCATCAATAACCGTAGTTCCAGGTTCGAACACAGGTGTTTGTTCCAAAATGGCAATGTTGGCATCGCGACGTGTAATGATATTGCCGTTATCGTAGTCTTCTTTTCCTGCAAGAATATTCAGCAGCGTGCTTTTTCCTGCACCATTGTGTGCAATAAGTCCCACCTTTTGTCCGTCTGCCACCGAAAAGCTAATATCGTTAAACAATTCGAGTGCGCCAAAGCGTTTTGTAAGGTGTTGTATGTCGAGAAGTGGAGTCATTGTTGGGAGTAGTTATGTTAAGTAGGTGTATTGAATGCCTACTTATATAGAATAGTTAGGGTCTAAATTGTGGAATCTCTACTGAGATACCTCCGTTTTTAGCAGAAATCTGTGTTAACTCTGCCAAACACGACCATTCAGCAGCATCATATACATCCATATCGAGTGGAAGACCTTGCTGTAAGCAGGCAATAAAACGTGAGTCCATGGCATAATTCATGGCATTCTTCACGCCAAGTTCTGTGCCTTTCTTCCACAATAATGCGGTGGGTGTTGTGGCATAGTTATCTAATAACTGATGAGCAGCCTCACCACATAATGTCTCGTTATTTTCTATTTGCACAGTAACTATGGGATATTTCTGTGCAAACCCCTTTGTGCCACAAATGGTTTGCATGCGGCTGTAGGGGCGTGGCGTTGTAACATCGAGTTGTAGTAAAATGCTTACTCCATTTGCTGTTTGAATCAACGAATTGTTGATTTTACCCACACAAGTTCCGTTTTCCTTATTTTCTACGCCTTTACTTGTTATGGAGGTAAGACTGACCATGCGGTCAGTGTTATGAAAATCGAGCAACTGTGCAATCGGACCAATGCCATGAGTGGGGTAGGGATTACCGCCATGTTGTGCACACGATTGCAACATCCAATTGTGGTGTGTGTCTTTTTTGCCACAATCGTCCATGTCGCATGCAGTGCCTAAATGGTGAATGTAGGCGCCTTCGCAATGTGTGATTTGTCCAAACAGACCTTGTTGGTGCATTTGCAATGTTTCAAGGGCGAAGAGGTCGTAGCAGCAATTCTCGGTCATAAAGAGATGGCGCTGTGTCTCCTCAGCTGTACGTACCAACTGCCAACATTCTTCAATCGTTGTAGCTGCAGGCACCTCAACTGCTACATGCTTGCCACACTTCATGGCGTGTACAGCAATGGGGGTGTGCGAACTCCATTCAGTGCAAACATACAGAAGGTCTACATCCTCGTAGTTGCAAACATTCTTCCAAGCGTCAAGTCCTTGTAGAGTTTGGGCAATAGGTCGACCTTGAGCTTGCAACATTTGATTGGCTTTGTCCAATCGTTCTTGATGCAAGTCTACAATATAACGGAATTCTGCTCCTTTAATATAAGCATACCTTTCAAGTGTTTTCATTCCTCTGTCTCCCAAGCCAATAAGGGCTATGCGTACGTGGGGGATAGGGGGATATGTAAGTTGTATGGCAGATGGCATATATTTATGGTATTATCAGATGGATGAGAATCGCCCTAAAAGCAAAAAAAGTGGATACGCCTTTACAGACACATCCACTTACCACTTGGGTGTTACCTTGCCCTTTGATAAGAACTATCTATAGAGCGTAAAGTAAGGAGAATTACTTACGGCTCTTACCGTAACGGCTCATGAACTTGTCTACACGACCGGCAGTGTCTACGAGCTTAGACTTACCTGTGTAGAAGGGGTGAGAAGTGCTCGAGATTTCGAGCTTCACTACGGGATAAGTTTCGCCTTCGAATTCAACTGTGTCAGTTGTCTTGCAGGTTGAACGTGAAAGGAACATGTCGCCGTTGCTCATGTCTTTGAATACTACGGGACGATAATTCTCAGGGTGAATACCTTGTTTCATTTTGCTATAGCTTTTATGGTTTATCAAATTGTTTTGGTAACAACTTAGTGTAATGGTCGTTGTTTTATCGGCTGCAAAAGTACTATTTTTTATTTAAGTCACAAAACATTGCACGCTTTTTCTTTGTTTTTTAAGTGTTTATCTCCTAACTTTGCGCCCATGAAATCATTTTTTTACACCCTACTACTATTCGTGTTCGTTGCAAGTCCGCTTTCAGCGCAACACTACATCGACAAGTTTTTTGCCAATATACCTTCGAGTGTATTGTCTATTATTGATAACACCTCTCGTCTTGATATGATAGACCTTTATAATAATGGCATGCATGCGCAAGCTGAGAATTTGTATGGCGGTTTGTCGCGAATTGTAAAAAAGTCAGACTATTATCTTGATGTGAAACTTACAGAGTCAAGCTCATGGCAAATGCGTATCATGCCTTCGGCGCACGATACGCTGATTGTTTGTGTACACTCAGTAACAGCAAATAGCACCAGTTCAACCTTACGCTTTTATAAGCAAGATTGGCATCCTGTTAAGCACGATATAGCTGTTCCTTCGTTCAATCATTTTTTGGTGCCTAAGCCTAAGTTGTCTGCTACTCGCATTCAAACATTAGAGTCTGAATTAAAACTTCTCCCTATAAAGATAACATTAGACGAGAAACAGCCTCTTCTTTTCTTTGAACTCAGCACAGAAGCTTTATCCATTGCAGATAGGGCAGATGCAAAACTAATGCTTAAAATTCTGACCTTTGACTTGTTAGCAAATAAGTTTGTGGAGAAGGTATAGCTAATGCAAGACTATTAACTTACTTGGTAGTTTTTAATTCGTAATTTTTGAACGATTTAGATGGAACCATCAAGGTTTCTCGCGCCAGTTTTACCCCATTCGAGAGGTAAGACTGGCGCGAGAAATATTAACTTTTACTCAAACACAGTGTTTTATGGGTTGCTCTAAAAGTATCGTTGGTATATAAAAAAGTGTAACCTTGATGATTTGCAACTCAATTTGAGGTTGTTCATGACATTCCTCAAAATGTAAAGGTTAAAAGTTTAATTTGTGTCATATTTTGACCTAATTAAAAAACACATCTCACTATTTTTGCGTTTTCTTTCGTATAAAATGGGTTATTTAGAAATAACTTTGTAGCTTTGCGGTAATTTTGGGTGCTGAAGGCAGGATGATTTATTCAGTGCCTAAGAAGTTTTTACCGAAAAAAAGAATGGCAGTAACTAAGCAAAATATTAAAGACATACATGCACTGAGCATGAAGAAACATCGCGATACAGGACAATGTTTTGTGGCAGAGGGTCCTAAAGTGGTGGGCGATTTGTTACCACTTATGTCATGTCGCGAACTTTATGCAAGTGCTGAATTCCTAAAAAACGTGGATGCAGATGTGCGCAAACACATCCGTCGCATTGAAGAGGTAGACCAAAAAACACTTGAACGTTTATCGTTACTCTGTGCACCGCGCGAGGCTTTAGCCGTCTTTGATAAACCGCAGGCCGATAATGATTTGTCGTTTTTGGCAACTTTGCCACAACAACACTTGTGTTTGGCACTCGATGCTGTGCAAGACCCTGGTAATCTCGGAACTATAGTGCGCATTGCTGATTGGTTTGGTATAGAACATATTTTTGCCTCGCCCAATACTGCAGATATTTATGCTCCAAAGGTGGTGCAAGCCACAATGGGTGCTGTGGGGCGCGTGAAAGTGCATTATGTAGAGTTGCCCCTATTGCTTGACAATCTTGATGCCGATATACCCGTGTATGGCACATTCTTGGATGGGAAAAATATGTATAGTCAAGAACTTGCTGCCAATGGCTTGATAGTGATGGGAAACGAGGGTAAAGGTATTTCGCCCGAAGTTGCTGCCCACATCAACCGCAAACTCTATATACCTCCCTTCCCTGAGGGACGTGATACAAGCGAAAGCCTCAATGTGGCGGTAGCTACAGCTGTGGTTTGTGCAGAGTTCCGCCGACGTGTGCAATAAGCATGCTATGTGGTAAGATAAGTGGTGCACCATCCTTCTTAATAAGTTTAAGAAACTGTTAGATAATTATTGAAAATTAGAATATTGCACATTTTTGTTTTCATAATACTTTAAAATGTAATGATGTCGAACATGAGCTCAATATTTGATGACTATGGCATGTCGGTAGCCCTTTTGGTATTGGCTGCTGTGAGCTTGGTGCTGCTGTATGTGTCGCGACTGCGCCATTACAAATTATTACAAAAATATGCCGATTGGCAAAACGAAGCCCAAGAGGTTGAACTTGCTACTCATGATGCTTTACATCGTGGCGAGGGTGGAGGAACGTTTAGTGGCTACCCTTTTGTGTCGATAATTGTGCCCGTAAATCATTTTAGTACAAATATCGAAAACTTGTTACACGCATTGTTTACGCAACAATATGCAGGGCAATTTGACGTTGTTTTGGTGGACGAGGAGCATACGGCTGACATGAAAGAACTGTTTAAACGTAATAAGGAACAGTATCCCGACTTGCGATATACCTTTGTGCCCGAATCTTCGCGTAACATTGAGCGTCGCAAATTAGCCATTACGTTGGGCATTAAAGCCTCGTGTGGTGAGTGGGCACTTGTTCTGAGTTCTGAAAGCATGCCTGTTAATGAAAATTGGTTGCAGCATTTTGCACAGAATTTAGGTCCTGATGTAGACTTTGTGCAAGGATATTGCAATTATGAGGATGATGAATCTGCTATGGCACGTAGGGCTATATATGAACGTGTAACAGACTTTGCTACGCGCATGTTTGCTTACGAAAATGGTGTAACACTGTTTTGCAATGCAACCAATTGGGCTGTTCGTAAAGAATGGTTTTTTGAACAGCAGGGCTTTTCAGATAGTTTGTTACTTGCTTTTGGCGAGGAAGCAATTTTTGCTAACCGACATGTTGACGCCGAACGCAGTGCTTTGCTTTGTTCGCCTACAACAAAAATCAATGAACTCTTACCCTCAAAACATTTACTCAATGTAAATCGTGTGCATCATGCTGAGGTAAAACGCTGGTTAACGAGTTCTGCTCGTAAATATGCTTACACTACATCTGCGGCATCGTGGATGACCTATGTAAACATGCTTAGTTTGATTGTTTACACCATCGGACGCGTACTAACATTGTGTGAAGGTGCAAGTTATGAACTAAATTGTGTATTGACCGATGTGGCTTGTGTGTTGCTGTGGGTAGGCAGTGTCTTCCTTCCTATTAAGTTTGGGCAGATAGGGCTACATGCCTTGCACGAACGCAAGATGGGAATTTATCCCTTTGCTTATAACTTGCTACGCCCTTGGCATACACTCTCTGTTATTTACGAACGATGGGGACACCAAAGAGATTTTGAACGAAAATTTTTATAATCTGTGCGCTCGTCGTTTTTCGCGGCGAACGGATACACAACCTATTGAAATATAATGCCAAAGATTTCAGAAAGAGCAATAGAGATGCCGGAGTCGCCAATCCGCAAACTCGCTCCCTTAGCTACGCAGGCTAAAGAGAAAGGCATCCATGTCTATCATCTTAATATAGGTCAGCCCGACCTTCCTACACCTGAGGCAGGACTTGACGCTTTGCGACATATTGACCGCAAGGTGTTGGAGTATAGCCCAAGTCAAGGTTTCCGCAGTTATCGCGAAAAGCTTACACATTATTATGAAAAGTATGACATTCACCTCTCGGCAGATGATATTATTATCACTTCGGGTGGTTCGGAGGCTGTGTTGTTTGCCTTTATGTCATGTTTAAATCCTGGCGATGAAATCATTGTCCCTGAACCTGCTTATGCCAACTATATGGCATTTGCTATTTCAGCAGGTGCAAAGATTCGTACTATTGCCACTACTATTGAAGAGGGCTTTTCTTTGCCCAAGGTTGAGAAGTTCGAGGAACTTATCAATGAACACACACGTGCCATTTTGATTTGTAACCCTAACAATCCTACAGGCTATTTGTATACCCGTCGTGAGATGAATCAAATTCGCGATTTGGTGAAGAAATACGACCTTTATCTCTTCTCGGATGAGGTGTATCGTGAGTTTATCTATACGGGTTCGCCTTACATTTCAGCATGTCACCTTGAGGGCGTTGAACAGAATGTGGTGCTTATTGACTCTGTTTCAAAGCGTTACAGTGAGTGTGGTATTCGTATTGGTGCGCTGATTACAAAGAACGAGGCTGTGCGCAAGGCTGTTATGAAATTCTGCCAAGCACGTTTAAGTCCCCCTCTGATTGGTCAGATTGTGGCTGAGGCTTCGTTAGATGCTACCCCAGAGTATGCACGCGATGTGTATGATGAATATGTGGAGCGCCGCAAATGCCTCATTGATGGCCTAAATCGTATTCCAGGGGTATATTCGCCCATTCCAATGGGTGCTTTCTATACTGTGGCAAAATTGCCCGTAGATGATGCTGAAAAGTTCTGCGCTTGGTGCTTAACGGACTTTGCCTATGAGGGTGAAACTGTGATGATGGCACCTGCAGCGGGTTTCTACACAACTCCTGGTGCAGGACGCAATCAGGTGCGTATTGCCTATGTGCTTAAAAAGGAAGACTTGCAGCGAGCACTCTTTGTGTTGCGCAAAGCTCTTGAGGCTTATCCTGGAAGGGAGAATGTGCAGTAATTTTTATGAAATAGGGTGGTTCTAAAATGGTGTTTTAAGTAGGTGCTTAATGCTTACGTTGAAAAGTAAAAAGCTGCATTTTTAGAACCACCCTTTAGATTTAGTTTAAAGTTTATGCTATCTTTATTCTTAGCAAAACGTTTTTTTAAGAACAACAACAAAAAGGGCGAAGTTGTGAAAAAGGCTTCGCCTCCTGCCTTGCGTATTGCCACTGCTGGTATTGCTGTGGGACTTGCCGTGATGATTATCTCGATATGTGTGGTGCGAGGCTTCCAGCATGAGGTGACTGCCAAACTAACAGGGTTTGCCTCGCATATAGAAATTATAGACTTAAACTCTTTAGGCTCGCCTGAAACCTATCCGTTGGTAACAGATGCGGCCTTAATGAATGAGGCACGTAAGGCACCTGGGGTAACGCATGTGCAACGTATTTCGCAAAAGTTGGGTATTTTTAAAACCGAAAATGACTTTGCTGGGGTTGCACTAAAGGGATGTGGTCCTGAATATGATGTGCATTTTATTAGTCGTTATCTCACAGCGGGTAGATTGCCTAAATTCTCTGACACGAAGTCGAGCAACGAGATTGTAATTTCGCAAATGCTTGCTAATAAGTTAGGTTTGAAGTTGGGCGATAAAGTTTATAGTTATTATTTTGCAAACACGGTGAAACAGCGTCGTTTTACGGTGGTGGGCATTTATAACACGTATTTAAAGCAGTTTGACAATACCATTGTGATGACCGACCTTTACACGGTAAATCAGTTGAATCGTTGGGAGAAAGATCAGAGCAGTGGACTTGAAATTAAGCTCAACTCTTTTGATGATTTAGCTCCGACTCAAACTTATTTGGCACATCACATCGGGGGGAAGACGGATCGTTACAAGCGTACGTATTCTGTTTTGGGTATTCAAGATAATCCCAATACAGCTTCCATTCTTTCGTGGCTCAACTTGTTAGACCTTAATGTCATGGTGATTCTTGTAATCATGATATGTGTGGCAGGTTTTACCATGATTAGTGGTTTGCTCATTCTGATTTTGGAGCGTACTTCAACCATTGGTGTGTTGAAGGCTTTGGGTGCTACAAATAGTCGCATTCGTCATACGTTCTTAATTTATGCAGCTTTCATAGTGAGTCGTGGTTTGTTATATGGTAATATAATTGGCTTAGGTCTCATCTTCTTGCAAAAGTACTTCCACATAGTGCGTCTTGATCCTGAGGTGTATTATGTGCCTTATGTTCCTGTAGAACTCCATGTGTTGTGGATAATAGGTATCAATCTTGCAACTCTTGCTGCCACTATGTTAGCTTTGGTATTGCCCAGCTTCATGGTTTCAAGGGTACAACCAGCCAAAGCTATTCAGTTTGATTAGGAGGGTTAGGGGCTGCATTTTTGAAATGCTTTTTATGTCATCATTTGTGTCTAAAAAAGGATATTGACTTACTTGGCAAAGTAAGTCAATATCCTTTTTGTATGCAAAGCCTCTGGTGAAATAGTGTTTTGTAACCTAAAGCGAATAGTTAATGTTTGCCCCATACGCCTATTGTATTTGGGGCTGAATTTTTTTCTTTTTCTGAACTGTATAAAAGAAAAGCCGTTTCAACAGCAATATCGTGTTGAAACGGCTTTGTTGTAATCTGATTTACTGCTAATGACTGTTCATTATGCAGCTAATTTTTGATTAGTCGCAGTTAGCGAGCTTGTTGTCAGAACCAAGTACTTCAGTGATTTTGTGCTTGTACATTTGTTCCATGAGGTCACGAGCAGGACCGCAGTACTTACGGGGATCGAATTCACCGGGCTTTTCGTTGAATACCTTACGTACAGCAGCAGTAAATGCGAGACGTGAGTCAGAGTCGATGTTAATCTTGCAAACAGCGCTCTTAGAAGCCTTACGGAGTTGTTCTTCAGGAATACCAACTGCATCGGGAAGTTTACCACCGTTAGCGTTGATGATGTCAACATATTCCTGGGGAACTGAAGATGAACCGTGGAGTACGATGGGGAAACCAGGAAGCTTCTCCATGATGGCGTCGAGGATATCGAATGCCAAGGGAGGAGGAACGAGCTTGCCAGTCTTCGGGTCGCGTGTGCACTGTTCGGGAGTGAACTTGTATGCACCGTGTGAAGTACCGATAGAGATTGCGAGTGAGTCAACACCTGTCTTAGAAGTGAAGTCGATAACTTCTTCGGGCTTAGTGTAGTGGCATACGTCTGAAGAAACTTCATCTTCAACACCAGCCAAAACGCCGAGTTCGCCTTCTACAGTAACATCATACTGGTGAGCATAGTCTACAACCTTCTTAGTAAGGGCAATGTTTTCTTCGTAGGGAAGTGAAGAACCATCGATCATTACAGAAGAGAAGCCGAGGTCAACGCAACTCTTGCAGAGCTCGAAGCTATCACCGTGGTCGAGGTGAAGTACGATTTCGGGGTGGTGGCAACCGAGTTCCTTAGCATATTCTACAGCACCTTCAGCCATGTAACGAAGAAGAGTTTCGTTAGCATAGTTACGAGCACCCTTAGAAACCTGAAGGATTACCGGAGACTTAAGTTCTGAAGAAGCCTTGATGATAGCCTGGAGCTGTTCAAGGTTATTGAAGTTGAAAGCGGGGATTGCATAACCACCGTTGATGGCACGCTTGAACATCTCGCGAGTGTTCACCAAGCCAAGTTCTTTGTAGTTTACCATAATTGATAAGAAATTTTATAAATAGTATGGATGTTATTCCATGTGCAAAAGTACAATATCTTGTTTGAAATGGCAAGAATTGTTCTTGTTTTTTGCTCGTTTTATGCTCGTTTTATGCAGTTTTTAAGTAGGTGTTCAAAATTATTTATATTGAATTGTCGAATTGTTTTGTTACAACGGCAGTCTTAAGTAAGGAGCGTTGCGAGCTACGTGATTGGTGAAAGTCAACAGTAGGGGTAAAAGAGTGTGGCAAGACTATGCTGGAATAGTGTTTCCAGCATGGATATAATCAAATAATTTTGAATTCCTACTTTTTACCCTAAATTACCAAGTAAAGAGTGGATAGGATGCCATTGTGCTATTTACACGCTCTTTGACGCTGCAAATGGTGTTTTCGTCATGGGGATTGTTAAGCACAGTTTCAATCATATCGGCAATCTCATCCATTAGTCCTTCTTTAGCTCCACGTGTGGTAATGGCGGGTGTTCCTAATCGGATTCCTGATGTTTGGAAAGCTGATCTACTATCAAATGGCACCATGTTTTTGTTCACCGTTATGTCGGCAGCTACTAATGCGTTTTCTGCCACTTTACCTGTGAGGTCTGGATATTTGCTGCGTAAGTCTACAAGCATTGAATGGTTGTCTGTGCCACCGCTCACGATGGTAAAACCTCGTTCGGTAAGTGCAGCAGCCAATCTGGCAGCATTCTTTTTCACTTGTTTGGCATAAGCTTTAAATTCGGGTTGCAGTGCCTCGTAAAAAGCCACAGCTTTAGCGGCTATAACGTGTTCGAGTGGTCCACCTTGAATGCCTGGGAAAACAGCACTATTTAGCAATTGGCTCATCATGCGTATTTCGCCCTTAGGACTTTTCTTTCCCCATGGGTTTTCAAAGTCGCTTCCCATAAGAATCATGCCACCGCGTGGTCCTCTTAGCGTTTTGTGTGTAGTAGTCGTAACAATGTGTGCGTATTTCAATGGGTTGTCGAGCAGTCCTGCTGCAATCAGTCCTGCAGGGTGTGCCATGTCTACCATGAAGATAGCTCCAACTTTATCGGCTATAGCTCGCATGCGTTTGTAGTCCCATTCGCGACTATAAGCTGAACCACCACCAATAATCATTTTAGGCTTGTGCTTAATAGCTAATGCCTCCATTTCGTCATAGTCCACACGCCCTGTTTTTTGGTTTAGGTTGTAACCAATGGGGGTGTAGATAATGCCCGAAGTGTTTACCTTCGAACCATGCGAAAGGTGTCCTCCATGGTCAAGGTTAAGTCCCATGAAAGTGTCACCAGGGTTAAGGCAAGCTAAAAAAACTGCTGCATTAGCCTGAGCTCCAGAGTGGGGTTGTACGTTAACATACTCTGCATTAAATAGCTTTTTAGCACGTTCAATGGCAAGTGTTTCTACTTGGTCCACTACTTGACAACCACCATAGTAGCGGTGTCCAGCGTATCCCTCGGCATATTTGTTAGTGAGAAAAGAGCCCATAGCCCTCATAACCTCATCACTCACAAAGTTCTCAGAAGCAATAAGCTCTATACCGCGTAGTTGACGTTGGTGTTCTGCCTCAATAAGGTTAAAAATCTCTGGATCTTTCATAAGGCTTTAACTGTTAGTTTATGAATGTTGTGTTGCTCAGTCCGAATGCTTTTTTACAGAAAGGTGCATCCTTTATGACGAGTTTTTTTAGTCTTTCTTTTTTACAGAAAAACCAAAGCGACCGATAAAGTTGCCTAATGCGTAGTAAGCGCCATGCAGATAAACTAATGGTTTGCTTTGGTCCAGGTGCCATTTTCCTTGTTCGTCAAGGAATTGTGCATCAGCTTGCACATTAACAACCTCTGCAATAAACATGTCGTGCGACCCCAGATGAACAATCTCCTTTACTTTACACTCTATGCTCAGTGGCGATTCTGCAACGATGGGTGTTCGCAGTGCGTGGGATGGGGCAGGGGTAAGGTTCATTTCCTTAAACTTATTATAGTCGCGTCCCGATTTTACACCGCACCAGTCGGTAGCCTTCGCCATATCCTCTGTGGTAAGGTTAATCACGAACTCCATGTTACGTTTAATTATTTCGTAAGAATGTCGTTCGGGGCGAACTGAAATGTAACACATTGCAGGATTTGTGCAAATGGTTCCTGACCACGCTACCGTGAAGAGATTATACTCCTCGGGGGTTGTTCCACACGAAATGAGTAAGGCAGGAAGCGGGTAAATCATAGTACCCGGCTTCCAGTCTATTTTTTCGTGCATCATACCAATTTGATGCTATCGAGTTTCTGTTCCTTTTCGCAGTATTTACACTGAATAATTCCTTTTTCAGCGTCAATTAAGTGGAAATGAGTAGGCATGGGTTCGTTGTTCGTAATGCACTTAGGGTTGCCACATTTCACAATACCAACGATTTCAGTGGGCAGTGTAACACACTTTTTCTCTACTACCTCATAGTCGCGAATAATGCAGAGCGTAACATTGGGTGCCACTACGCTGAGAACGTTAAGCTCAGCATCAGTGAAGAATTTATCGGCAATTTTAATAATGCTCTTATTACCCATTTTCTCGCTTGGTAGATTATAGCCCACCATAACTTGCGATTTCACGTATTCGAGGTGTAGCAGACGTACCACCTGAAATAGTTTATTAGAGGGAATATGGTCGATAACGGTGCCGTTTTGAATAGCGGCTACCATGAGTTCTTGACGTTTCATTGCTAAAATCTTGTTTTATTTTAAACGCTCACTTCTTTTATTTTTTCACTTCGTCCAAGGTTATGCCCAATACATCGCAAATAATGGCTTGACGAGCATAGAGTCCGTTGCGTGCTTGTTCAAAGTAGTATGCGTGCGGATCATCATCTACGTCGTAAGCAATTTCGTTAACACGGGGCAGTGGGTGCAATATTCTCATATTGTCGCGTGCATCTTTCAGCATAGACTTGCGCAGAATATACACATTCTTCACACGTTCATATTCCATGAGGTCTGTAAAGCGTTCGCGTTGTACGCGAGTCATGTACAGGATGTCTGCATGGCTAATTACTTCTGCGTTGAAGTCCTCGTGTTCCTCGTATTTAATGCCGTATTCATCGCAATAGTGCTTATAGATTTCGGGCATTGCTAATTCTTTCGGGGCAATAAAGTGGAAGGTAGGGTTAAAGTGGCGCATTGCCATGAGTAGTGAGTGTACGGTACGTCCATATTTTAAGTCACCCACCATATAGATATTAAGATTCTCGAGCGTACCTTGTGTTTTATAGATGCTGTAAAGATCGAGCATGGTTTGCGAAGGATGTTGGTTTGCACCATCTCCAGCGTTTACAATAGGAACGGGAGAAACTTCACTCGCGTATCGTGCAGCACCTTCCAAATAGTGCCTCATCACAATAACGTCGGCATAGTTGCTCACCATCATAATGGTGTCTTTCAAAGTTTCGCCCTTTGTAGAACTGGTTACTTTGGGATCAGTAAATCCGATTACTCTTGCACCCAAACGGTTCGCTGCAGTTTCAAACGAAAGACGTGTGCGTGTAGACGGCTCAAAGAAGAGTGTTGCCACGACTTTATCGTCCAAAATCTTACGATTGGGACGTTTTTCGAACTCTTGGGCCATCTGCAAAAGGTACATAATCTTCTCTTTCGACAGATTGGCAATGGTTACTAAGCTGCGATTTTCGCTCATAGTGGATAATGTTTTAACTTGGTCGCTGTAAAATTAGACATTTAATTTCACTTGTAGCACCAATAATTGATGTTTTCTTGTATTATAAATTCCTTTATAGGAGTAATGTTGCCTTTTTGTAGCAAAAATGCTATTAAAGTTTAGCAAAAACTTTGCAAACCATTTTGTCTCCCAGTTATTATTGCAAATGTTTCAGTAGGTCTGCTACCACAAAGCAACTTCCACCGATGTAAACAAAGTCGTTTTCTTGGGCATTTTTCAAAGCTTTTTCATAAGCCTCGGGTACAGTATTAAACATTTCGCCTTTTAATCCATGTCTTTTGCCCAATTCGTCGACCTCATGCTCATTCATAGCACGATGAACTGAGGCTCGTGTCCAATAGTAATGTGCTGCTTGGGGTAATTCGTTCATCACGTGGTCTACGTCTTTGTCTGAAGCCATACCAAACACGATGTGCAGTTGTGCATATTTTTTAGCAGCTTCTTTAAGTTGTTCGCCTAAATATACCCACCCTCCTGTGTTGTGTCCAGTATCGCAAACCACGGTTGGACGATGTTGCAGAATTTGCCATCTGCCACGTAATCCTGTACATTCGTTTACGTGAGAAAAACCATAAAGAATATCCTCATTTTCCACTTCAAACAACTTTTTAAGTGTTTTGCATGCACATAGAATGGTATTCGTATTCTTAATCTGGCATTCTCCCATCAGTTCACCATCAAAATTTCCATAGTGGCGTGTGCAGTAGTGGCGTGAGTCCTTGGCATTAACGTAACTATCTATCACTTCCATTTCGTCTTCGGCAAAAGTGATAGGTGCACCCACAGATTTAGCTCGTGCCTCAAACACGGGGCGTGTCTCTGCGTTAGCTTCGCCAATAATTACAGGGACATTTGCTTTTATAATTCCAGCCTTTTCATTTGCAATCTTTGCTAACGTATCTCCCAAAAATTGTGTATGATCTAAACTGATGTTTGTAATTATGCTCAGTACGGGAGTTATGATGTTTGTGCAGTCTAAGCGACCGCCCAATCCCACTTCAATCACAGCAACGTCTACTTTCGCTTCTGCAAAATATTTAAAGGCTAAAGCCGTGGTTAATTCAAAAAAAGAGGGGTGTAATGGTTCAAAGAAGTGGCGATGTTCAGCTACAAAGTTAACCACCTCGTCTTTAGGTATCATTTCTCCATTCACTCGAATGCGTTCTCTAAAATCTATCAAGTGTGGGGATGTGTATAATCCCACGCGTAGTCCCTTGTGTTGTAAAATGGTGGCTAACGTGTGTGCGCAACTTCCTTTGCCGTTCGTGCCTGCAACGTGGATGGTTTTAAATTTTGTGTGTGGATGGTTAAAATAGTTGTCGAGCAAATGTGTGTTCGACAAGCCCTCTTTATATGCTGCGCCTCCAACGTTTTGAAATAAAGGTGCTGCTTTGAAAAGGTATTCTATGGTCTCGTCGTAATTCATACTTTAATATAAAGGCGTATAAATGTTTTGTAAACAAGGTCTTAGGCTTATTAGTTTTATAAAAACAGTAAGTCTAAAAGCCTCTTTGTTGGACAAAGTTAATGCAAAAAAATGAGTTAGCAAGCATTTAAGCTCGCCAACTCATTTTTTAATAAAATAGGCTATTTGTTGAAATAGTTTCTAAAGGCTCTAAAGATTTTATTCTTTATGCCTTCGTTCGGCTGCATGTTATCGCAATCTTTTAAAGCTTCAAAGTGAGACTTTTCGTCCTTGTTAACTTTTTCAGGAATATACACGCTAATGTTTACCACAATGTCACCCTTGCCGCTACCATAGCCTTGCACAGCGGGTAAGCCCTTGCCACGTAAGCGGAGGGCTGTTCCTGGTTGTGTGCCTGGCTCTATTTTAATGCGAGCCTTACCATCGAGAGTGGGGATTTCAACCGTGTCGCCAAGTGTGGCTTGCGAAACGGTGAGTAGTAAGTTATAAATCAAATCCGTTTCGTCGCGGATAAAGTCGGGGTGTTGTGCCTCTTCAATAATTACTTGAATGTCACCTGGTACACCATTGTGGATAGCAGCATTACCTTTGCGAGGGATATTCACAACCATACCCTCACCAACGCCAGCTGGGATTTCTATCTCAACGATTTCTTCACCCTTCACAATGCCTTCGCCGTGGCAGTGTGCACATTTGTGTTTAATAACAGTGCCTTCACCATGACAAGTAGGACATACTCCTTGTGACTGCACCATGCCAAACATGCTGCGTTGAGTATGTACCACATAACCTTGTCCGTGGCAAGTTTCGCAAGTTTCGGGCTTTGTGCCTTTTTCGCAACCGCTACCGCCACATTCGGGGCAAGTAACGTCTTTCTTCATTTTAAATTTCTTGGTGACCCCAGTTGCAATTTCCTCCAACGTGAGTTTCACCTTCATGCGCATATCTGCGCCCTTGTACTGACGAGGTTGTGCACTGTTACTACGTCCGCCACCAAAGCCACTGAAGCCACCAAAACCATGACCTCCAAAGATGTCGCCAAAGGCACTGAATATGTCATTGATATCCATGCCTTGTGCACCACCGAAACCGCCAAAGCCACCAGCGCCATTTACAGCATCGGCACCAAATTGATCGTAACGAGCACGTTTGTCAGGATCTCGAAGCACATCATAGGCTTCAGCTGCTTGTTTAAATTTTTCCTCAGCCTCCTTGTTACCTGGGTTACGGTCAGGGTGATATTTAATAGCAACTTTTTTGTATGCTCTCTTAATTTCATCAGCAGACGCAGAACGCTCTACGCCCAATATTTTGTAATAATCTTTTTCGTCAGCCATTGTGTAGGGTTTTAGGGTGGTTCTAATAAAAAATTAGCTGTTAGTTCCTCCCTGAGTTAATGCCTAATGGGTTACAAGATGACTCCTATATATATTATAGTGCATCTTATAACCCTAAGTATTAGCCAATGTATATATGTTTATTGTCCAACCACAACTTTAGCGTGTCTAATCACCTTGTCGTTGAGCATGTAGCCAGGCTGCACACAATCAATTACGTGGTTCTTCTTTGACTCTTCTGGAGCAGGAATAAGTGCTACAGCTTCGTGGAAGTCTGTATCGAATTCCTTGCCGATTGTATCCATTTTCTGCAAGCCTTGTGTAGCCAAGGTTTTGCTTAGTTTATCAACAATTAAGTCAACGCCTTCTTTTAATGTCTCCACGTCGTTGCTTTTTGCAATGTTTGCAACTGCACGATCCAAGTCATCAAGCACGGGAAGCAAGGCACCCAACACCTTTTCGCCACCATTCAGAATTAGTTCAGTCTTTTCTTTAAGTGTGCGTTTGCGATAGTTGTCAAATTCTGCCACCTGACGCAAGTATTTGTCCTTAAGTTGGGCAATTTCTTCGTTAGCAGCTGCCAATTTTTCAGCATCCGTCATTTCGGCTTTTTCTTGCTGTTCTTTATTTTGTTCAGTAGCTTGCGTTTCCGTCTGCTGCTGTTCTTCTTGCATTTCTTTTTTTTCTTCTTTTTTCATTTTGCGTTAGAATGTTTTTGAATATTCTTAATGCAAATATCATGCCATTTGTTGATAGTTTATTAGAAAGTCTTTCCTAATAAAATTTATTCGGCGCCATAAAGTTTTGCCTTAAGCTCTTTTACGCGTTCATCATGAATGTAGTCCTCATAAGTCATCAACTTGTCGATGGTGCCGTTGGGGGTAAGTTCGATGATGCGGTTTGCTACGGTGTTAATAAATTCGTGGTCGTGGCTTGAGAAGAGAATGTTACCCTTAAAGAGTTTCAAGTTATTGTTAAATGCTTGAATACTTTCCATGTCAAGGTGGTTAGTCGGTGTATCCAAAATCAAGCAGTTTGCATTGCGCAACTGCATGCGTGCAATCATACAACGCATTTTTTCGCCACCCGAGAGAACGCTTACCTTTTTCTGTATATCCTCGTCTTTAAAGAGCATACGTCCTAAGAAAGCTTTGAAATACACATCGTTACCTTCTCCATATTGGCTTAACCACGTAAGCATGTCCATGTCGGTGTTAAAAAACGAGGTGTTGTCAAGGGGAAGGTAAGCTGTAGTTATGGTTACACCCCACTTAAATGAACCACTTGCAGGCTTTGCATTGCCATTGATAATTTCGAACAAGGCAGTCATTGCACGAGGATCGTGGCTCAAGAACACAATTTTTTCGTCCTTTTCAACCGTAAAATTGAGCTTATCAAACAGCACAGTGCCGTCTTCAAGTGTAGCTTTTAAGTCGTTGACTTCCAGAATTTGGTTACCTGGTTCACGATCCATTTGGAAGATAATGCCTGGATACTTACGTGTCGAAGGCTTAATCTCTTCCACGTTGAGTTTTTCAAGCATCTTTTTGCGGCTGGTAGTCTGTTTACTTTTTGCCACATTGGCAGAGAAACGACGGATAAACTCTTCCAGCTCCTTCTTCTTTTCCTCAGCCTTTTGCTTTTGGTTCTGTGCTTGACGTAGAGCAAGCTGTGACGATTCGTACCAGAACGAGTAGTTACCTGAGAAGAGTGTTACCTTACCAAAGTCAATGTCTACGGTGTGTGTGCAAACTTGGTCTAAGAAGTGACGGTCGTGGCTTACTACGAGTACGGTGTGTTCAAAGTTGCCCAAATATTCTTCAAGCCATTCTACGGTTTCAAGGTCGAGGTCGTTGGTAGGCTCATCGAGCAGCAAATTATCGGGTTCGCCAAAGAGGGCTTGTGCCAACATTACACGCACCTTTTCTTTACCGCTAAGTTCGCTCATTAGTTTGCCGTGCAACTTTTCTTTAATGCCAAGACCGCTGAGCAAGGTCGCTGCATCATTTTCGGCAGTGTAACCGCCCATTTGAGCAAATTTATCCTCTAATTCTGCCACTTTAATACCGTCTTCATCAGTAAAGTCTGCCTTTGAGTAGAGTTCGTTTCGCTCCTGCATCACCTGCCACATTGTGGTGTGTCCCATCAGAACAGTGTCCAATACGGTGAATTCATCATACTTAAAGTGATCCTGGCTGAGCACTGATAAACGCTCGCCTGGTCCCATTTCCACTCTACCCTTTGTGGGATCAAGTTCGCCAGAGATGGCTTTGAGCAAAGTTGACTTACCAGCACCATTAGCGCCAATAATGCCGTAAATGTTACCGTTAGTGAACTTCATGTTCACGTCTTGATAAAGAATTCGTTTGCCAAACTGAATGGCCAAGTTGGATACTGTAATCATATCTGTGTGTTATTGTTTTTTTCGATTAAAGATGAGGTAAGGAAATTATGAAGTCGTCTAAACTTTTATGAAGTTCAAGATTTGCCTTTATTTTTGAAGCGATTTTTGTATATTGAAGAGGGAGTGTAGCGAGCTACACGACCGATGAGATGTCAAAAAGCGGTCAAAAAGAAAGGTGAAGATTGAATTTAGAAGAGATAAAAGTTTAAATCTAATCTTCGCCAGAAAAGTTTAGACGACTTTTATACTTCATAATTTGTTTCCAAGCACTTTCTAAGTGCAATAGGGTGCGTTCAGAAGTTTTTGCAGCAAGTTACTACACAAGTTTCGAGTTGCTCGTACGCAATTAGCGCTTTATGAGGTGGGTTGTTAGGGTAGTACACCTCAAGCAAATGGTCTGACAAAAGTGTCAGTTCTATGTCTTGTTTTAGTGATAACCCCGCAATGCTTTTTAATTTGTATGCTGCTTCTTTTGCACTCCATAGAGTGGTGGCAGCCATTTCAGTAGTACAAGCTAATGGAGTGGGAGAGGTAAGCATTTTTGCTTCATTGTCGTTTACAAACATGCTTTTCACTTTTAGAGCCTTGTTACTCCATTGTTCAATGTCGAGTCCGTGGCGAACTGTAGCCAAACCTACAGCATACGCATTCTTCGTGTGCGAAATGCTAATTTCAATATTGTGCTTCGTCAGAAAAGGTCTACCACTTTCTTCGTAGTCAATAATGGCATCGGCGCCCAATAGTTGATTAAGTATAAGTCTTACCGACAAACGTTCCACACGCCTTTTATTGCTAAACTTTGTAACTTCGTTTTCTACCATCCAAGTAGGCAGATGCTTTTGTGCCAATTGCGTAATAGCGTCAGAATTGAGCTGGTGGTTCCATACAAAGACTTTAGGCTCAGCATTTACAACAGTTAGGGGCTTTAGCTCATGCAAATTTTCAAAGACAGTAACAAGCATAGTGGCATGTGTAAAGTTCGCAAAAGGAGCGTGTAATACGTTGGTCCTTTTTGGGGGCTTACGTGCTACACGCTCTTCGTGTTCTAAAATGGGCACTTATCCTGTGGATTCACCGATTGAGACCCATTATTACTTGCAGCTGGTTGTGAAGTGTTGGGGGTTGTGCTCGGAAAAGGGTTTTGAGGTGTCTGTGCTCCTGTGGTTTGAGGTTTGGGTGAGAGCATTTCCATGTTCGTAGCCCAAATTTCGGTTTGTTTGTGGTTAAGACCTTTTTTATCGGTGTAAGTGCGATAGCGCAATTCACCTTCAATGTAGAGCTTGTCACCTTTGTGTACGTAGCGTTCAACCACCTCAGCAAGTCTTCTCCACAAATATACGGAGTGCCATTCCGTACGTTCAGGAACGGTTGTGCCGTTTTGCAATGTGTAACCAGGTGTAGAAGTTGCCAAGCTAATTTGTGCTGTGCAAACACCTTGATCTATGTAACGGATTTCGGGGTCCTTGCCCACGTTTCCGATAAGCATTACTTTGTTGAGTGACATGGTAGTAAAAGCATTAAGGGGTTGTAGTAGTTTTAGCGTATTTTCCTTGCTTCTAAAGAAGAGACTCCTTTGTTATCTAATTCGGTCTGCCGCGCGTACCAAAGCTTCATCGCGCTTGATGGCGTGCTTTGCCAAAAACAGCATAATCAGAGCTAAGATAGGGAAGCAAAGTCCAAGTTCGGGACTTATGCTTGTAGTAGTCTCTTTGCTCAAAAAGATGCATTGAACAATGGTTATTCCTGCCCAAATTACGTTGCAACTTATAGCCCAATTAGCGAGTTTAATTTGCTTTTTTCGGTTTTTAAAGGCAAAGATTGCTACAAGGCTAAAAATTACAGCTAAGGCAGCAAAAATTAGCATAGCATAGGGGTGATGTCCTGCCATTTCTGGAAAGAGCGTAGCATCATAACCCAGGCTGTTGATGGTAAACCATTTGTTCGTGTCTTGGCTGGTAAAGCATACCAAAGGTACGAAAAAGGTAAAGGCCGGAAATATCCCGGCCAATACGAGGTATATGCTTTGAATACGTTGAATCATGCTTCTGAGCTCAAGTTGTCTTTGTCCTTGGCAGGATTGCGGAAGTAAATGTTGTGATGCAAGAATTCGTCGGCTGCAATGAGAGTAGGCTTTGGAAGCTTTTCGTAGTAGCGCGAAATCTCAATTTGTTCACGGTTTTCAAACACTTCTTCCAAATTATCGTTCGCTGAGGCAAACTCTTTCAACTTTTTTGCGAGGTCTTCCTTCATTTGAACGGCAATTTGGTTGGCACGCTTCGACATAATAGCTACGCTTTCGTAGATGTTGTTAGTGCCGTCGCAAAAGTCCATCAAATTGTGAGTTACCGTGTTGGTAGGTGCTTTACTTTTCTTGTAATCCATTATGTGTAATAAGTTTTACTTTGTTTTAATAGAATGTGTATGAGAGTGGCGTGTAGGGCAAGGTTTAGTTGCTTGCAGTGTTAGTTGCACTTTCTGCAGTGTCATCTTCGTCCGTGTTTACCACATATTTTTTAGCTTTGGCAAACATGCCTTGTGCCTCTTTCATATATTTTGATTCGGGAAATTCAGTAACAAAGCCATAATACTCGTCAATAGCATTGTGGTAGCGCTCTTCTTTCTTAGCCTCTACGCTGAATTGTGCCAATTGAAATTTTGCACGGAGAATAAGGATGGCAAAATCCTCGCGACGCGAAGTGTAGGGGTAGTCTTTAATGGCATTTTCTGCTGTAACGATGCAAGCACCATAATTGCCGTTTGCACCATTGCCAATATAGGCACCCAAGTTGTAGTAGAGTTTAGCAGACAGATATTCCTTTTCCACTAACTTGTCTTGCAACTTAAAGATTAAATCTTGTGCAGCAGGGCGCAATTTGCTTCCAGGAAATAACTCTATAAAGTTTTGAAATTCGGTAACGGCATTAAAAGTATCCGTTTGGTCGAGTTTGGGTTCGGGTGTTAATTGATAAAGCGATTTTCCGCAGTTAAAACGTGCTTCTTCCACATATTTACCTCGTGGGTAAGTCTGGTAATATTTGCGGAAGATAGTGCTTGCTGCTTCATAGTTGTGCGCCTTCATGTTGCTAATGCCCGCCAAATAGAGTGATTCTTCTCCTTGGTCAGTACCTTTTAATACAGAGAGCACATCTTGTAGCATGGTTGCTGCACGATTGTAGTAACCTTCAGCATAGTACGCTTTTGCAGCTTCGTACTTGTATGCGTAGTCTTGTGTTTTGAGCACTTGATTATAGTCGGCACATGAGTTTGTGCAGATTATGACAATGCTTAATATGGCAAGAAAATATTGTTTCATAACTCAAATTTGCGGCAAAGTTATAAATAAATCTTGTGATAGCCATATTTTTGAACTAAAAAACTTCGAGTAGGCTATATAATAAGTGTTAAGGGAGAGTTGGCTTGTGTAGTTGTATTTGATTCTGTTGACGTTAAAGTGTTATTCTATATTGTAAAGTTATTCAGTAAAGGATTAAATTGAGAGTGAAGTATTTCAGTAAAACAACAAGAAAAGTGTAAAGTGAAATCAGTCTAAGTCACTCCGCATGTCCGGCTGCAAGGATTGTCAACGATTCTAGTGTGGCTTCAACAAAGCTGTCAAGTTTTTTAGGGCACTTAGTCAAGACTTGTCAATTATTACAGTTTATATCACCGAAAAGTGTCAAACAAAATCAGAAACAGACATAATATGTTTGAACGAAAAAGTATTACTATAATACTTGGCAAAGTATTACGTATTAAAT
>UQPD01000006.1 GCA_900542795.1 uncultured Prevotella sp.
GGCTTGAACCAACGACCCCCTGATTAACAGTCAGGTGCTCTAACCAACTGAGCTACTGAAGCAGTGTGAGTAAGAAAAACTTACCATCTTTTGCTGAATTGCGGTGCAAAGGTAATGGTTATTTTTGAAATAAGCTATATCTTTGCAGAAAAAATTTCAAAAAAAATTACGATGAAGAAAATTTTGGGTATCGGAAACGCCCTGGTTGATGCACTTGTGCAAGTTAAAAATGATATGATACTCAATGAGTTGCAGTTGCCAAAAGGCTCTATGCAGCTTGTTGATACGAAAAGATATTTAGAAATAAAAAAAGTTTTGGATTTGTTGCATCCGCAGCGTACAACAGGCGGATCGGCATGCAACACCATCTTAGCCATAGCTAATTTAGGTGCCGAAACGGGATTGATTGGTAAAGTAGGAAATGATGAAACCGCACAGTTTTTTGAGCAAAGTTTCAAAAGTCGGGGAGTGAACATCTGTTTGTTGCGCGATGAAGATTTGCCAACAGGCGTTGCTTCCACCCTTATCAGCGCCGATGGACAACGCACCTTTGGTACCTATTTGGGGGCTGCAGCCAATTTGCGTCCTGAAGATGTGGTACCCGAATGGTTCGATGGATACGACTATTTTTATATAGAAGGCTATTTGGTGCAAAACCATGCGTTGATACGTCGTGCCGTAGAGTTAGCTCACGAGGCAGGATTGAAAGTTTGCATAGACTTGGCAAGTTACAACATTGTGCAAGATGACCGTGACTTCTTTGCAGAACTTTTGCAACAAACTGACATTGTTTTTGCCAATGAGCAAGAAGCACAAGCCTTTACAGGGGTTGACGATGCACAAGCCAATGTAGAGACCTTGGCAAGTTTGTGCGAGATAGCTGTAGTGAAGATAGGAAAGAAGGGCGTGCTGGTTCGAAGTGGTCAGCAGCAAGTGTATTGTCCTGCACGCGAGGTGCCTCATGTGGTAGACACAACTGCAGCAGGCGATTATTTCTCAGCAGGTTTCCTTTATGGTCTTGCCACAGGAAGTAGCTTGATGCAATGTGCTACACTCGGTTCGTTGTTGGCAGGTCATATTATTGAAGTAGTAGGCACTGCACTCACTCCCGAAACCTGGCAAAAAATTAAAGCTGAGGCTCTGCCCCAAGGCTAAATCCTTTACTGTATTATATAATAAGGAGTATGAAACTAATATTTAACCTGTTGCGTGTAGGCGTGGTAGCCGTCTTGCTCCCCTTGACGATTAGTGCGCAAAATAGGGCTGCAAACCACAATTTTGAGGTAGCAAAGAACTTAGACATATTCAATGCCCTTTATCGCGACCTCGACCTTTATTACGTTGACACGCTCAATGCGCAAACCAACATAGACAATGCAGCCAACTATATGTTGCAAATGCTCGACCCTTATACCGAGTATTATGCTGAGGATAACACCAATGCGCTTCGCGAACTCACCACGGGGAAGTATGCGGGTATTGGTGCGGTAACTTCTTTTCGTGCCGACTTGCAGCGTTGTGTGGTGAATCAGCCTTTGGCGGGTATGCCAGCAGATCAAGCAGGTGTGCTGGCGGGCGATGTGATATTGGCAATTGATGGTAACGCTATAGAGCCTTGCACCTCTACTGATAAACAAGTGCAGGCTGAATATGCAACCCAAGTTTCCTCCAAGTTACGTGGCGAAGCAGGCACAACCTTCGAACTCAAGGTGCGTCGTCCAGGCATCAATAAGTTGCTTACATTTAAAATTACGCGCCGTAGCATTGTACGTCCCAGTGTGACACTTGCTACCATAGCTTCAGACAGTGTGGGGTATATTTGTTTGTCGCAATTCATTGAAGGTACAAGCAATGAAATTCGCCGTGCGCTTGTTGACTTAAAGCAGCATGGTGCTCGTAGTTTGATACTTGACCTTCGCGACAATCCTGGAGGTGTGATGGAGGAGGCTGTGAAGACTGTGAACCTCTTTGTGCCTCGCGGACGTGAGGTGGTGACCACACGGGGTAAGGTAAAGGAAATGAACCATACCTATAAAACCACCCTCGATGCACAAGACACCGACCTTCCCATTGTGGTGCTTACGGATGAAGGTTCGGCATCTGCAGCCGAGATTACGAGTGGTGCTTTGCAGGATTATGACCGTGCGCTTATTATGGGGCGTCGCACGTATGGCAAGGGATTGGTGCAGCAAAGTCGTGAGTTGCCCTATAAAACTGTGTTGAAACTCACTACTGCCAAATACTACATTCCTTCAGGACGTTGTGTACAAGCCTATAAGTTTGAAAATGGTTATCCTGTGCATTTGCCCGATTCTCTTACCAAAGAGTTTCGTACAGCTAATGGACGTATTGTGCGCGATGGAGGTGGTATAACTCCTGATGTAATGGTGAAAACCGACAGTTTGCCTACCTTACTTGTAGACTTAGCTGCAAGCGACCAATTCTTTGATTACTGCGTGAACTACCGCAACACGCATGCGACTATTGCAGGTCCTAGAGACTTTCACATTACGGATGCTGAGTATGCAGACTTTTGTGCTTACATGAAGAAGCACAAGTTTACGTACGACCGCAAGAGCTTGCAAGTGTTTAAACTTTTGCGTCAAACAGCACGTTATGAGGGCTACGACACGGAAGCCGCTGCCGAACTCGATGCGCTTGAAAAGAAATTGCAGCACAATGAGGACTTCGACTTTAAGCGTTGGGAAAAAGAGATACGTCGTGTGATAGAGAGTGGCATTATTGAGCGTTACTACTATGAGTCGGGGCGTGGAGAATATGAATTGCAAACCGACAAAGATGTGCGTCAAGCCATTGATATGTTGCACAACCGCAAACAGATGCACAAAATTTTGAGTGGTGAGCCTGATGCGTAAGGCTTAGATGCTGGAAAAAGAATAGTGGATATATTTATTGAACATTATCTACTATTCTTTTTTTGTTTTTGAGAAAGTGTGTTTTTTTTAATCATATAAAAAGTGACAAGTGACCAGTGACCACCATTCCTTTTGAATATCAATGAAATGGCGGTCACTTGGTCACTCGTAATTTTCTTAAAATCGGTGTTAACGAAGCTTTCATTCAGATTATGAGGGGTGAAAAACATCATTTCACCGAAGCTACACACAGACGATGCAGAAACACACATTAAAAAGCCATCAAAAACACCTCAAAATTTTCTTAGTTAACTCGCGAAATTTTTTTAGTTAAGTCGCGAAATTTTCTTAGTTAAAACGTTTTAGGCGTAAAATACACAGCATTTCTTACTCAAAAAACACGAAGCATTAGGGGATTAGGAATAGGAGTGGATGGTATTATGGATTTGGAACCAGAATTTCTATAAAGCCTCATAGTGTGGGTAGGATAGGGTAGAAGAAAAAAATATATCACCTCTTTTTACTTTTTTATTTTTCGTAGGTCATATAATCGTGACGGTCATGAAACGAGCTCGTGAGTAATGACAAAACAAAAGCAGTAACACTGCAAGGTTTCACTCAAAAAAACTCTCATGGTTATGAAAACGATTTTAATGAAAATGCGAAATATACTCGCGCTTGCCACACTGGCAATGGTTTGTATTACTGCAACTGCACGTCCGATACGCCACTGCACACCGCGTCCACACTTTATGCGCACAACGATAGTAGTATCAAAAGCAGGTACGCCTTGCACTTGTAAGAAACATGGCAAGAGACATTGCAAGAAGCACTGCAAAAAACATCGCACACGCTGTTCTTGTTGTGTGTGCTGCCATAAATAGCCTATGACATCAAACGACAAAGAACTGCTCAACGCTATTAAAGCTGATTTAGAAAGTGGATTTCGGCAACTGGTGCGTTGTTATCAACAGCAAGTGTATTGGCACATCCGACGCATGGTGGTGAGCCATGACGATGCGCAAGATGGTACGCAAGAAACATTTATACGCATATATAACTCCCTCGCACAATTCCGTGCTGACAGTTCTTTGCGTAGTTGGATTTATCGCATTGCCACCAACGAAGCCTTGCGCATCATTAGTCGCCGCCGACAAGAGGAAGTTTCAATAGACTCAGACGAGACGGGGGTAGAGCTAATTGCAGTTGATGATTATGTAGACACTTCCGACCAGTTGGCTTTGAAGCTGCAACGCGCCATCCTAACACTTCCGCCTAAGCAGCAGTTGGCTTTCAACTTGCGCTATTACGACGAAATGGAGTTTGAAGAAATTGCGCATATTGCCGATTCCACTGCTACCAGTATAAAAGCAAGCTACCACGTAGCCAAGCAAAAGATTATCAACTACATGAATTCACACGATTAAAACACTTCACAATGAAACGTAACGAATTTACTTTCTCGCAGGTGGGCAAACGTATGCCTTACACCACTCCAGAACAGCTTTTTGAGCAGATGGAGGCAAACGTGATGCGTGCTGTGAAACAACCCGCTCAGTCAAAGGTAGTTGATTTAACACCCGCAATAACGCCTCGTAAGCATCGCCGCGTGTTGAAACCTTTACTAAGTTTTATGGTCTCGGTGGCAGCAGTTGTAGCATTGTTCTTTGTTGTTCAACATATTGATCGAACCTTTTTTACCCCACAACCAGACAACAGTTTGCAACAGGTGGACCAAGCTTTTGCTCACCTCTCAAGAGCTGACCAAGACTATTTGTTGGAGATTTATCAAGACGATGTATTCTTTGAAGAATAATGTAATTTACATAAAACTAAACTCAAAATAAAGATTATGAAAAAGTTATTGAGTATCCTCATGATGGTGGTTTGCACATGGTGCATCGCCATCCCCACACAAGCGCAGCAATCAGACACTAAGCAGCGTTTAACACGTGAACAATTGGCTGAAGTCCAAGCTAAGCACATTGCTGCTGACTTGGTATTGAACGATGAACTCACGGCAAAGTTCGTTGACACTTACACCCAGTGCCAAAAGGAGATATGGGCACTCGGTCCTCGTGTGAAGCGTAACCCTCAGGCTACAGAGGAACAAACGGAGCAACAGTTAAAACACCGCTTTGAAATGAGCGAAAAATTGCTCAACATCCGCCAAAAGTATTACAAAAAATACTCCACTTTCCTCACCCAAAAGCAAATAGGACGCGTCTATCAGATTGAAAAACAGATGATGAAGCGTTTTGCTAAAAATAGGGGTGGACAGCAGCAGCGTCAGCGTCGCGGTAGATAAGAATTTAGATACGGTTAATTGGTTATACGCATGAACGCAAGGAGCTGCCAACATCTTTTGTAAATTTCTACAAAATGACAGTTGGTAGCTCTTGCGTTTTTCTAAAAAAAGAAATTTTCGATAATGTTTATAAGTTGAATGTTGCGTGAGTGCCTTGTTGTTTTTATGACAAGGCACTCTTTTTTGTACGCTTTGTGCTAATTATTAAATAATCTCTCTAAAATCTTTTGAATTGGTTTTCCGAATTTCTGTGCAAGAATGCCAGCTAATATCGGAGGCAAAATATAAGTAATTATAAACGCTAAGGTTTTCATAAAAAGTACTTATGTGATACTATTTAGTAATGTTTAAGAAATAACTTTCGCATTTATTGATAGGGACAAAGTTGGGTTAATGCTTTATGTTCCTTCTTCGAAACAGAAGATATATGAAAGAACGCTATCCTAAGATGGGGTGTTTCACTGCGAAATCTGTGGGACATGAAGAAATTCTATGAGCTTTTTTATCACTCGGACATAAAAGTGCGACAAGCTGTCGCACTTTTACCATGGGGGCATATATTGCGGCTTATTCGGAAAGTTGGTAATGATGATGCTATGTTATTCTATGCACAGAAAACAATTGCTGTTTTATTATGCTTTATGTTTTTTCTTCGAAACAGAAGATATATAGATAAAAAAGAGAGTACTGCGTAAGCGGTACTCTCTTTTGGTGACTCGCTTGGGGTTTTCGTGATTCTGCAGGAGTATCCTGTTTCTTTTTATCAAAAAACTTTACTTGTCGCCATATTAAAAGCCTTGATAATAAGAGATAAATACCTTATTATCAGATTCTTTTGAATATAAGGCGAATAAGCGTTTAATGACGGAAAACACCCTTTAGCAAAGTGGTCATTTACCGTTCAAAAATCATTGGTATCACCTTGGTATCACCATAATTGAAGGGAGATACTAATAATATGAACAGAACTTATATTGAATGCCTTAATTATTAGTCAAAGATCGATCTTCGCTACACGCTAATTGCTTGTGTTGCGAAATGTTAATGAGTAAATACATACATAGAAATAGGGCTATTGTGTCCTTTTATGGCTCGTTCTCGTGACCTAATTTTGCACACGAAAACGAAATGCAAAGCATATTCTGCCAAGCGTTTCCAATAAAATCTACTTCAGTTTGTCCTCTTAATTAACAGAAGCAAAGTTACTCTTTTTCATCGAAATAGCAGTAATTTTGATAATATTTTTTTGGAACCGTTATGCAGGGTTTAACGGACGTGCGCACCCGACAAGTCATTTCTACGTTTAACAGATTATAGGTTACAACTATGCAAACAATAGAAATCCTTGCTCAATGGGTTCGAGAAATAAAAATCAATGAGATAAAATGCGGCATTCTTCCTAAAGGAAGTACCGAGAACTCGATGAGATGTACCGTCTCACAGTACAACCGCGAACATGGTCATGAACGTGGTGTCGGGGTTCATCTTTCCTACTTCTGGGAAGAACGAGCCGTATGTGCCGTTGGTGTTTCGTTTGATGAATTTATCAAACATCATAAGGATCGTAAGTATGTCAACACATGGCGCAGCACAGCAAAAGACGTCTTCTATTCTGAACTCGCTAAGAGCGAGGAAGAAGAAAACGAACAGAATTGATACCAGTCTTGCGGACACGCAAGAAGTTATCTACACTGTAAACCAACTCGCAGAAGAGTTGGGAACGACCCCTGCAGCTATCAGAAAACGAATAGCGAGAGGCTTTATTCCTGCTCATAAGGAAGGCCGCAAACTAATCATTCTGAAAAGCGAGTATGTGGGTAGTTTGAGAGAACGATAATGAACTCTTAATTAACCACTATATACTTTTTGCCCCTGCCTACGCTGTGAAGCGCATGGGCAGGGGCTTTTTAATCTCAAAACGTAAACAATGATACCAGACGATATAAAAGACCGCATATTGGAGGCTACAGATTTGGTGGCACTCGTCAGCCAGACGGTGCAACTGAAGAAAAGTGGCCCTCGCTATGTAGGTTGTTGCCCGTTCCATGCGGAAAAGACGCCCTCGTTCTATGTGTTTCCGCAAACAGGCACATTCAAATGCTTTGGCTGCGGTGAAGGAGGTGATGCCATTGCGTTTCTGATGAAGCGTGATGGACTTTCTTATGTGGAAGCAGTCAAGCAGTTGGGCAAACTGTGTGGCATAGAAGTGGCGGAGCAGGAGGAAGATCCCGAAATCAAGCAGAAACGCATGCACAAGGAGGCGCTGTTGGTGGCGAACGAACAGGTGGCTAAGTTCTATGTGGAGCAGTTTGCGCTGTCTAAAGAAGCGCAAAGCTATGCTTTTGGACGCTGGGGCGAGGAGTACTGCACGCTCAAAGGCATTGGCTATGCTCCGAAGTCGGGCAAAGCACTCGCAGGCTTGAATATCAAGCGCGAGTTTTTGAGAGAGCTGGGCTTGGTGAACAAAGGCGGCTATGACCAGTACCAAGACCGCGTGGTGATACCTATCCATGACCGATATGGGCATGTGATAGGCTTCACCGCTCGATGCTTGGGTGATGAGCAACCCAAGTATAAGAATAGCGCAGATTCGATTTTGTTTCATAAGTCAAGAGTGCTGTTTGGCATGGAGGACGCTTGGCGACAAGCTGCCAAGACGGATAAGATGTTCCTCGTTGAAGGCGCACCCGATTGCATGCGCTTGCAAAGCATCGGGGTGCTGAACACGGTGGCTGCGCTGGGTTCTGCCTGGAATAAGGACCACTTTGCACTGATCAAGAAAAGTGCAAGCAAGGTATGTTTCTTGCCCGATGATGATCCGCCTAAAAGAGGCGAACATTTCGGGCATGGCGTGCAAGTGGTGTTTGAAGCAGGCAAATTGGCTATGGAGTGTGGTTTGTCGGTTTCTATCAAGGAAATACCCGACATAGAGAATGCACACAAGCAGGATCCCGACACGTTCTATCAGAATATGAACGTGTTCCGCTCTGTGGAAGAGGTGGACTTTATTCTGTGGCGGGCGCAAAAGGCTTTCAGATTTGCGCAGACCACGGAGGAGCAGCGTGTGGTGGTGCGCGAAATTGCGTATTTGCTGACATTGATTGACGACCCGACGGGCGTATCAATGTACGTAGATAAGTTGTCTGCCATTTCGGGCAAAAAGGGCTTTTGGAAGGAGGCTATCAATGCGGAGAAGAAACGCATCGAGGAGGAAGAGAAAAGAGAACGAGGAGAGGCGGTGGACGACCTTTATAAACGCTTTGGCTTTTATGTGGAACAGGGCAAGTATTTCTCTATTACGGAGAAGGGCAATGTCTATGAGTGGTCGAATTTTACAATGGAACCGCTTTTTCATATCAAGGATAATCTCTCTCCTAAACGTCTATATACACTAACAAACGAATTACACATGAAGGTTTTGATTGAACTCAACCAAGAGGACTTGGTGAGCATTTCTAAGTTTAAGCAGAAGATCGAAGGACAGGGCAACTTTATTTGGAAAGCTACGGAACGTGAGCTTACCAAACTTAAATCGTTTCTCTACGAGAAAACGGAAACGGCTTCGCAGATTAAACAGATGGGTTGGCAACGTGAGGGCTTTTATGCTTTTGGCAATGGGGTGTTCTTCAAGAATAAGTTTTACCCTGCTGATGAATATGGCATTGTGCGTTTGCCCGACTTGGGCAATTACTACTTGCCTTCTTCATCGAAGATATACAAAGATGATGCCCGGCTTTTCACGTTTGAAAAGCAGTTTGTGCATCTCAACTACTCTTCCGTTACGCTGGAAGAGTTTACCGCACAACTTTTTAAGGTGTTTGGCGATAATGGACGGATAGGATTCGCTTTCTATCTCGCCACGCTCTTTCGTGATGTGGTCACCAATGCTTCGGCAGAGCATTGGTTCCCTATTCTCAATCTCTTTGGTCCGAAAGGTAGTGGTAAATCGGAGTTGGGACATACGCTTTTATCGTTGTTCACGATAGCGTATAAAGCTCCCAATATCCAAAACTCTACGATCTCTGCTCTCAATGACACTGTGGCTGCTTCGGCAAATGCCTTAGCCCACATTGATGAGTATAAGAACGACCTCGACCCTAAGGTGATTGAGTTCTTGAAAGGTCTGTGGGACGGCACGGGGCGTAGCCGTATGAACATGGATTTGGACAAGAAGAAGGAGGTGACAGCCGTTGATGCTGGCATTATCTTGTCAGGACAAGAGATGCCCACGGCTGATATTGCACTCTTCTCGCGATTGATTTTCTTGCAGTTTCCGCGTTCCACGTTCACGCAAGAGGAGAAGAAGAATTATATGCGTCTCATGGAGATGCGTTCGGGTGGTTTGACACACCTCACCATCGCTCTCCTCAAATACCGCAAGCGGTTTGAGGAGCGTTTTACGGGTACACTCAAAGAGGTACGCAAGCAGGTGGGTGTCGCTTTGCAAGGCAAGCAATGTGAGGACCGCATTGTAAATAACTGGTGTGTGCCATTGGCGGCATTGCGTGTACTGCAAGATGCAGTTCCCACGCTGGCTTACGATGACCTTTTCAAGATTGTCATCGAAGGTATTCTCAAACAGAATGCGGAGTGTAAAACCAATGGCGAGCTGGGCAGCTTTTGGAATGTGGTGCAGTATCTTGCAAGTGAGGGTATCATCAATGATACGGGCGATTTTGTCATTCGCTACCTCACCAAACTCAAAACGGACATAGTAGATACTTCTTGGCTGGATAAACGGGCGGTGTTGTACATGCAGACTTCACGTATCTTCAATCTTTATCGCAAGGAGGGACGCAAGACGGACGAGAAAACCTTGCCCACTGATGCGCTCAAATACTACCTGGCCAACAGTGCTGCTTATCTCGGTCAGAAGGTGGTGCGCTTTATTGTGTTCCGCAATGGCTACCCTGTATTGGACTCTGCCAAGCAGGACAAGCATGGCAACCCGGCTAAACTCTCTCAATCGGCACGCAGCTATTGCTTTGACTACCAGAAGTTGGTGGATCAATTCGGCATAAATCTAATTACGGGGGACTCGGACGATGAAGAGGAATAATCTGTGGCAAAAAAAATATTATTATTTTTTTTGGGGGGGTAGAAATATATCTATATATTTGCAAATGCATGTTTAACTACTAATTTTTATGATATGAAAAAGACTCTATTCATGCTTCTTGCTTGTTTGTTTTGCGTCTTTGCACAAGCACAGACTAAGGTAGAGGTCAGACTTACAGATGGCAAGGTTGTGAAAGGTACTACCAGAACCTTGTTCTCTGTTGATGATGCAAACTCTATTAAGGTGAAAGACGCCAAGGGGGAAAAGAAAACCTACAAATCCACAGAGGTAAAAAATCTTCGTGTTTACGATGACAAAAGCCAGAAATGGTACACCTTTGAGGCTTTGAAAGCGCAAAAAGCGTTACCAAATGTGTGGAACAAGAATCCGAAACCTTATAGCGACCCTGTTTTTTTGCAGGTAGTTTATGAAGGTAAGAACGTCACGGGATATGTTCACAACATTTCCACGCGGACCAACACTAAGACCCTTCAGCTGACAGGTACGGGAGGTGTGCTCTACTTCAAGTTGAAGAACGAAGATGTAGCTCGCGCTTTTTGGATGAGTGCGGCGGTTGGTTGGAGAGCAGAACTCAAATTGGTCTTCAAGGATTTCCCTGTAATGAAACCCGTTATCAAGGAACTTGACTCAAAGTCTTTCTATGCAGACCCATTTGCGCTGATCAAAACATTTGATGGACTTTTGGAAAAAAAATAAGATTGTCTGAAGGAATAAAGAGCATGGTACGCTCATCTGAAATAGGTGATTGTACCATGCTTTTTTTGTTCACTCCTGCTCGGACGAGGAAGAGGAATAGTCAGCGGAACTTTTCGTTTATTACAAAAGGCACGGAGCTTTCACCCCGCTTCCGTGTTTTTTTGTGTTTTAGAGGTACATGACCATCGCAAAAGGTGCAGCCCGTCCTAATCCCATGCACAGCGTGCGTAATCGAAGAAGAGAATGCCCGTCGTGCTATCCAATCGTAGCACGGAACAATGGTATCGGCAAAATCCTCCTCCGTCTCAAATTTTCCTTTATGTGTGGCGAGGGCGAAAAATCGTTGTAACATTTGTAACATTTGTAACACGCTCATTTTCAGACATCTAACAGTATCCTTTTCTTGTAATCGAATGTAATTTCTTGTAACATTTCTCTCAATACCATACTTCGGGGAGGCCTTTTCATCTTAAAAGCGGTGGCGGGACCCTCTTCGTTATCATGCAGCAGGGCGGTTTTATGAACTCCTCGCAGCTGTCGAAAACGTACATATCCTTATTGCCAATCTCCCATGTCAAGGTTGTACTTCTTGTTCGTGCCTTTCATAGGAGGCTGAACCCATAGGCATTCAACGAGGTAAGGCTGCATTCATGGAGCGCTCTGCCGAACCTAACTTTAATGTTTGAGCTTCTGTGGTGTCGTGTCCATTTCTTGATTTGAATGTTTACCCGTGACGGCCTACGGGCGGAGAGATTTTTCCTGATGCAAAGGTAATGCGAGCGTGAACGGACAAGTACCGCGTTGCTATGGCTGCACAAAAAATCCGACAACTTTCCTTCTTTTTTTTCGTGCCTCACAAAAAGGAGGTATTTCAGATTTTTTCTTTGCCATTACTTGCTCCTGTGTTCACTTCCTCTCGCATTCTTTTCGCATCGTAAAAAGTCCTCACCCGGAGGACATCACTTAAAGTTTCACATTCAAATTCTATCAAGAAATGGACACTAACAACACCACATCAGCTCTTCAAACATTAAAGTTAGGCTCAGCAGAGCGCGAAGAAAAATTGCAGCCTTACCTCGTTGAACACCTATGGGATCAGCCCGCTGTTTATTGCGGCACGTACAAGAAGTACAACAATGGCTCATTGGACGGAGCTTGGCTGGATCTGGAAGCATTCGACAGCTACGATGAGTTCCTTGAAATATGTGCCCTGCTGCACGATGACGAAGAGGATCCCGAGTTCATGTTTCAAGATTATCAAGGCTTCCCCGAAGCATGGTATTGCGAGAGCTGCCCAGGGGAAGATACATTCGACAAGATTATAGAATACTGTCAGTTGTCTGAAGATGAGCGCGAGGTTTACGATGCTTACTACGAATGTACAGGTGATGATTCTTTCGCCCACGCCAAGGAGCGCTATATGGGAAAATTTGATTCGGAGGAAGATTTTGCCGAGATGATTGTCAATGAGTGCTACAATCTGGAGCGCATGATGGGTGCTCTCTCCCCTTATTTCGATTACGAAGGCTATGCAAGGTATTTGTTCTCGTCGAGCTACACCTTCTGCGATGGATATGTGTTCTGCCAACAATAAAAAAACACGGGAGCGGGGTGAAAGCCCCGTTCCTTTTGAAACCCTCTTTTGATACTCTTTTGAATTGTCTTACGGGGAACCATTAACCAACCAACCAACTAAATAAGTTTAATTACTTAATACATACATAGAAATACTTGATATACATCATCTTTAGTACAGCTTAAAAGGTGTATATTTGCAGCATTTCAAACTACCCAACTGTACTTCATGAGTGACTATCTTGTCTACATAAAAATGCCATCGTATTTGCGCCAATGGTTCGTTCACCGTCACAGCGGTTCCGAGCCAGTGGTGCTCAGGCAAGGTAGCATAGAATCGAAGTTGATAAAGTTGGCACAAAGCCGCCAGCCCGACGACTTCTTTCCTCCGCTTCAAAAGGAGGACGAGGTGGCTATTTGCATTCCTTACTCCAAGGCACGCGACCCACGTACCTACAACTATATCTCTCCCACGGGCAAGAAGGCATTGCTTGATAACATCAAGAATGCTTTTGCCGTGGATTGCTGGAACTTCTTGCACGATTTCGGGCATATCGGTCAGCAACAAAAGGAACTGATCTATTTGTATATGGAGCAAAGGGGCATCAAGGAGGACGGCACTTGTTGGGACAGCATTGCGAAGGCTTATCAGCGACTTCGCAAGAACTACCTCTCAAACGAGAGTAGAAAAAGAACCCGACAACAGCAAGTTGAAAAGTCACAAGCAGAAAGCCAAGAGTTTGTAGAACATAATTGTTAATACCGAAGTTAGACATGAACAGATTGCCGGGTATCAGCCATATTGCATACGTATTGGCTGAAGCTCTCACACCGCACATCACCTTGCAGGCGATAGCGAAGGTGCCAGTGGGCATCTTTGCTCGGCTTTCTTTTGTTCCGTTCAACAAGCGCACTGCGCTTTGTGAAACGGAAACGGAGTTTGACAACAACAGCACGCTCGAAACGGCTACGCTGACTTTCTACGCTTCTGAAAACTTGCCATCGGGCAATCTTTGCTTTGTGGTGACAAGTGTGAATGGGGAGCAATATCTCATTGGAACAAAGGAGGCGCCTTTCCCTTTTGTTAAAAAGGAACAAACCACGGGGTTGCCTGATGGTGACGCCAACACCGCAAAATACACGGTTTCCTACTCAAATCGGGTGGCTCTGATACCGATTTCGGGCTAAAATCCCTTGATTTTGTAACTTTTTAGGGGTGTTTGTAACAGCGAGTAACTTTTTGGCGTTTTCAGAACGCTTGAAAATCAAGTAGTTGAGAAAAAGTTACAGATGTTACAAATGTTACAACGAAAATGGTCTCGCGCGAGCGCGAAACAAAAATTTCTCTGACGCAACATTTTCATAAATTTATACTTTTGAACGATGGGCAGGTGCAGCCGTGAGGTTCCACCTGTCTTTTTTGCTTTTTATATGTGCGCATATCTTTGCCATATAAATCACACGCGATTATGGCAAAGAACAAATACCAACTTCATTTGAAAGGCTATGTGGGCAGCTGGGACTTTGATGCTGACTACGTGGACTATATTCTGGGCAAGAACCCTGACAAGGAGGTGGCGGTGCTGATTGACAGTCCTGGCGGACAACTCAACACGGCATTGAGTATCTCTTCTGCTTTCAAGCGGCATGGCAATGTCCATGCGCACTTTGTGGGCATGAACGCGAGTGCTGCCACCATCGCTTCGATGGGTGCCAAGCACATCACCATGGACAAGTCTGCCATGTATCTTGTGCATCAATGTGCGCTTCCATTTTTTGAGTATGGCAATCTCAATGCCACAGGCATGAGCCAGCTCATTGAAAGTCTCGGCAAAGCCAAGACGGATTTGGAAAAGATGGACGCAAATGTGGCTACAATGTATGCCACACGCTGCAAGAAAGAGCCGAAGGCTTTGCTAGACCTCATGAAGGTGGGCGGCTGGCTCACTGCACAAGAGGCACTGGATTGGGGCTTTGTAGATGAACTGACAGAGTTCGAGGACGAAACAGCTCCTGTGCTCACGGCTTCTCTCGCTGCCGATTTTCAGGCGAATGGCATTCCGCTACCGAACGTCCCCAAGAGCAAGTCGGAAGAAACGTTCTTCCAAAAGATGGCGCAAGCGCTTGCTGCCGTTTTCAAACCAACACAAGTAAACAATCAACATACCCCGAAACCTATGAACAAGGTCTATAAAAACATTTGCAAGTTTCTTGCTTGTGAGCACTTTTCCGTAGAAGAAGGAAAGGTGACGCTCACCGAGGAACAGATGGATAACATCGAATGCTCCTTGCAAGCCAACCACGACATGATAGCGGAGCTATCTATCAAGGTGAAGAATGCAGAGGACGAGAATAAGAAGCTCACAGAGACGAACAAGTCGCTCGATGAAGCAAACAAAACGCTCGAAGCGAAAGTGGCCAACCTCCCTGCTGCATCAACCACCGCCATCGTAGATGACAAGAAACATGAGGACCACGAACCCACAGCTTACGAACAGTTCATCAATGCTGGCGAAACGGCACGCAAACTTTATGACAGTTTGCCATAGTAATCTTATAACCTCATAACCTTAAAACTCCAAACTAACATTATAACCTCATAACCCCAAAACTTAAAACTCATTCCTATGGCTGGAAAATTCTCTTTCACCCTACAAGAATATAAGGACGCGGCACGCAAGTACCGCTCCGACTTCCTGCGCTTGCCGATTATCGGCTGCGAGGAAACGCTCAAATTCATGACTGGTCGCCCTGGTATTCGCTACAAGGAAAGTGTGGGTACGCTCACCGCTGGGGCGCAGTTCGCTCCTTACAAGCCCTCTCGCAAGACAGATGCCAACTTGAAGTTGGACTACCGCACCTTGGAAACGTTCTTCGGTTCGGTAGTGGCTAACTTTGAACCTAACTCTGCCATCTCTACCTTGCTCGGCACAGGTGCCACCAAAGGAGACGGACAGAAGTCTACGCCCACAGCTCGCGAGGTGCTGGGACTGATTGCCAAGTCGCTCTCTGAAAACCTGAATATGGCGATTTGGAAAGGCACACGCAATGCGGACGGTGATACCACAATGGACCTTTTCGATGGTTTTGACACCATCACGCAAAAGGAAGTCACTGCGGGTACGATTGCTGCGGAACATGGCAATTATCTGAAACTGGACAAGGCGATCACGGAAGCCAACGCGGTTGATGTAGCAAAAAAGATTCTCTTCTCGCTCGATCCACGTTTGCGCTCACAGGAACTTTTCCTGTATTGCTCGCAGGAGTTCGTAGATATGTACAACGAGAGTTATTTGCTCACTCACTCGGCTATTCCGTACAACACGAAGTACAATCAGCCTACGGTGGAGGGTTCTAATGGCAAACTCACTTTCTGTCCGTTGTGGAACAAGTCGGACTCAAAGTTCATGCACGTGTCACCCAAAATCAACATGCTTTATGGCTATGACCAAATGGGCGACATTGAAAGTGTTGATGTGGAACGCTTTGAGCCGTTTGTGCTTTCTTACATTGCCACCATGTTCTTTGGTGTGCAGTTCGAGAGCATTGACAAGCGACGCTTGAAGGTCATTGAGTTGGCTGAAGAATAAAGATAATCAGTGGAGAAAGTAAGCGCGGTGGTAATTTATCTTGATTATCACCTCGCGCTTGCCTGCTATCCAGACTAAATATTTTCAGAAAAATGGCAAAGACTTGCACATCACTTCAAAAGTCGCTCGGCTGGTGCCAAGGCACGCCTGAGCTTCCCGGCGTTCGCCGCCGTATCTATTATACTTCCAAGGGCGACATTGCCCAATGGCCCACACTTCCACGTGACGAGAACGGACGGGTAACTGCTGCCACGTACACGGGCAGCTTTACCCTAAAGGCTGATGTCAAATGGAAGTATATCGACATTCTGCCCGAAAAGTCGCAACTCACCTCTGAGGCACAGGGTGAGTTGCCCAGTCAGACGCAGTTGAACAAGCTTACCGCTGTTCACCCTGGGGTGGGCGCAGAGGCGAGTGCCGCTGCTGCTTATCTCAACAACAATGACAATGTGTTCTTGGTGGAGGACATGAAGGGCAAATATCGTGTAGTGGGATCTGAAGCCTGGACTACCAAGACCACGGTGGCACAGGACCTTGGTCAGGGTGCCACTGGTACCACAAGCACCACCATTGCGGTAGAAGCTACGGACGAATGTCCTGCGCCTTTCTACGAGGGTACTATCACAACAGAAGAAGGTGACATCGAAGCTGCTTAGTCAGTTTGTAGTTTTGAGGTTATAAGGTTATAAAGTTTGTTCTTGGAACAAAAGGCAATCTTATAACCTCATAACCTTAAAACCCAAAACTTAATATGATTGATTTGGGGGAAATCTTAGAAGAGATCAACGTCCCAAACCTTTCGTGCCCGCTTGCTTTGGAAAGTTCTTCCAAAGACAAGACTGGTGCGAAGGACATTTTTGCCGAGCAAAAACGTCATGCTTGGGACAAGTCGGTCGAAGCGCGTTGCGACTTCTCCCGTAAAGTCCGCATCACGCGAAGGGCTGATGTGTTCTTTATCTCGCTTTGGCAGAAGTCCTTGTATGGTCGCACCTTGACGGACATCAAGGGCGATGATACGATGGTGGATTTCTTTGCCGACAATGTAGCTCCGCTCATTGCCGATATTCTCGGAAACGAACTAGGTAAAGGTAATTGGTGCATAGTCACCACGCCCAAGCGTAGGCACTTGGTCAAGAATTTTGCCACGCGAATAAGTGAGAAGATAGCAGCTTTGCTATCCATTCCCTTTTACGAAGATGTGGCACATTGCCATAGCAAAAAGCGTATTGGGGCAGTGTTCTCGCTCAACGTGTTGCCACGTGAGCAGAACTGCATCGTGTTCGATGATTTTGTGACCACTGGCTCTACATTGAAAGCAATGAAGAACTTGCTCATGGAGAACCATAAGAATTGTGTGTTCTTCACGGGCATCAACAATAAATTGTGAGCAAGTGAGAGCAAAGCCAAACTTGTTTGAACTTTGCCGAGCGCAGCCACAATTCAACAAAGTTAAGTTGTGATGCTGACTTTATAACCTCATAACCTCCAAACTTAAAACTACACCTCTTATGGACAAAGAATTTACCAATAAACTACAAACATGGCTCTCCCTGCCTCGCGAGGATCGCGATTGGGACGAGGGCGCATTGATGCTCCTGCAACTGACAGGAAACAAAATCATGTATCGCAACCTCAGTGTGAACCCTGAGGGCAAGGCTAACTTCATTGAAGGCAAACTCCAGCAATACTTGGAGTTCCGCTTGGCGGAATTGACGCATGAACAGGTCAAGGAGATGCAGCACGCTGTCGAGGAGATAGTAAAAGAGCATACCGAGTTCAAGAGCGATGACAATGAGGCAAAGAATTTCAAAGCTGGTAAGCGAGCTGACCATGACACGCTGCCCGAAGAAATCCAGGCTCTCTATGTCGAGAACCTTGATTTGGTGCATCGTATGCGTGAACTTCATTTGAAGCTCCGCACGATGAGCACGACGGACTCCACTTGTGCGGACTCCGACCGCTATCCTTTCCTCAAAGAATTTATCAAATTGGATAAAAAGCTGCACGACAATTGGAACGTTTATGACCATTTCGTGGCAAATGCAGAAACGGCAGAAAGTGCAGAAGAGGTAGAAGCGAAACCTAAGGCGAAGAAAAGCAAGAAGGCATGAAACGCTCGGCATCGATCTCTGACTATTTGAAACCATTGGCAGATACGCCCAACCAGGCGTATCTCACCAATGCGTTACAGGTGGCTGATGTCTTGGAGTGGATCTTGTCGCAGGTGGGAAAGGCTAAGGTATGGCAAACTTCGTTTTCCATCTCGGAGGAGTTCTTGCGTAGACTCTTCTTTATCGAAAAGGGAGGCAAGGTGTTGGAGTTTAACCTGGTGTTGGACCACAAGGCTACAAACAAGACCTTGAAACTCTGGTCGTTCATCTGCCAAGTGATGAAACGTACCTATCTCGCGGATAACCACTCGAAGATCTTGCTGGTGGAGAGTGAAGCAGGTGACACCATTTCGGTAGTCACCTCGCAGAACTTGACCCGAGGCAACCGCCACGAGTCTACGTTTATTTCTACCGACAAGGCGATCTTCGCTGCCTTGCACGGACAGGTGACGGATTTGATACGAAACCATTCTGTGCCACTGAATGACTTGTTTGCACAGAGGCTCACGCAGAACGGATCGAATAATTAAACGCTCTCCCGTTACTGAAGATCCTACCTCCCGTAACAGATTTTTCTATCCCCTATAACAGAAAAAGCTATTCCTATGGACTACACCGAAGAACAACTTACCCAAATCGAACAATACGCTTCCATCTATCTCAAAATATCTGATATGGCAGTCATTCTCGGCATATCGGCAACCCAGCTTCGTGAGGATATTGCCGATAAGAGCACGGAGGTATCAAGGCGATACCACCGTGGCAAGGCGGCTTCACGTGTGAAACTGCTGCACCAGGAGATGCAGCTGGCTTATGTGGGTTCTCCGCTTGCCTTGGAGAATACGCGCAACAATTTGTTGGACATGGAAGATGATGAATAACTATGAGTTTACCGAACATTGTAGAGGCGGCTAAAGCCGACCTCTATACTGCCAAAGAGGAACTTTTGCAGAAATATGCGCAATCGCAGGTGGAGCACCTGCTTCGATTGCGCGACATGGTCACTTGGTCTATTGCCAATCCTGATGCCAAGGACCGCCAATTTGTGGACGAGGAGCGAACCCGTTACGGGTTGTCGCTCGTTACTGCGTATGCAGATTTGAAAATCGTGAAGGCAATTCTGCCTAATATGGGGGAAGCTTCACGTGATTTTCATCGTTGGCGCTACAACGAGATGATTCTTGAAACGTACCAGATGGCGAAGAAACGCAAGGACACAAAGACGATGGAGAAGGCGGCTACGAGCTATGCCAAGTTTAACCGCATTGATATTGAGGACGAGCAGAGTGTGCCGTACCACATGATTGTGGTGCAGCCTTTCTTTCCCACCACCGACCCACGTGTGGTGGGCATCAATCCTATGCCGAATATTGATGAGCGTATTCGCAAGCTCACCCGTGAGTTAAGCGATACGCACCCCGATACGGAAAATGTGGAATATGAAGAAGCGGATTTGCCGCTTGATGAAATCTTTAAGGAGGAAGATGATGGACAAGGAGAAAACGAACGATAAGCACGTGGACACCTCACTTTGGGACGAGGAAAGCAAGGCACATGCTAACCGAGTGTACTTCAACAAACCGCAGCTTTTGACACAATACATCGGTGCCAAGACTACGGTTATTGTGGCTGGGCGACGCACGGGCAAGACGGATTCCATTGCTTCGCCCTTTGTGCTGCGCAATATGCAGCGTATGCCGGGAAGTACGGGAGGAATTGTGGTGCCTACTTTTAAGCATGGACTAACGAACACTTTGCCCGGTCTGTTTGCTGCTTGGAAACGCTGGGGCTACATCAAGGGGGTGCATTATGTGGTGGGACGCAAACCTCCGCGCTCGTTTGCGAAGCCTATCACGGAACCTGCGGATTATGAGCATGTGGTGACTTTCTATAATGGCAGTGTTGCCATTATCATTAGCCAAGATCGCCCGGGCTCGTCGAACTCGCTGACGCTTTCTTGGCTTCTGATTGATGAAGCGAAGTTCATTGACTATGACAAGCTGAAAGATGAAACGCTCCCTGCCAATGGCGGCATTCGCTCTTATTTCGGGCATCACTCGTTTAACCATTCGATGATGGTTTTGAGTGATATGCCTCAGACCACGAAGGGTTCGTGGTTCCTGCACTATGAGCAGAAGATGGATAAGGAGTTGATTGATACAATCAAAGGAACGATCTATAAGATTTGGCAGACCAAACAGCGCATTGCTGATTTGAAAGCGGCACACCAAGCTGTGCCTGCTTACTTGCCCTCGTACCTAAAATGGCTGGATCAATCGCTGAACAAGATGCGCAGTGTGGCGGTGTATTACAAAGAATACTCCACCCTCGAGAACTTGCAGTTGCTCGGTGAGGAGTATATTCGTCAGATGAAGCGCGACTTAACGCCTAAAACTTTCCAAACGTCTATTCTTTGCCAAAAGATTGGCATTTCGCATGATGGCTTTTACTCTTCTATGCAGGAGTGGCACAAGTATGATGCTTCGGATTTTTCCTACTTGGATAGTTTGGGATATGACCGCATTATCGAGGAGGCGCAGCAGGAGCGGTATTCCATACGCTCGCTGAGCAACTTTTCTTCGCTTCATTCGTCCTTGGATTGTCGCACTGATGCGGATCTCGACCCAATGGCTCCACTCTGTATTGGCATGGACTACAATGCCAATATCAACTGGATTGTGTGCGGTCAGCCTCGCGGCAACCGCCTTAATGTGCTCAAATCTTTTTACGTAAAGTTTGAGCGCAAGATTCCTGCGCTCATTGCAGACTTCTGCACATACTATGCGCTTCATGCCAACCACAGTGTCATCTATTACTATGATGCTACCGCTCTTGGCTCTAACTATGCCGTGAACGACCAAGACTTTCACTGGGTAGTGGTGCATGAGTTTGAACGCCACGGCTGGAGCGTGCAAGATGTGTATTTGGGCAACCCCATGCGCCATGATGAAAAGTATTTGCTCATCAATCAAGGTTTTTCAGGCAAGCAACGCTTGATGCCGTACTTCAATCGTCAGAACAATGATGACCTTATTCTTGCCATACAAAGTGCAGGGGTGGAACGTGGAAGAAACGGTTTCCGCAAAAACAAGTCCACTGAGAAGAATCCAGAATCAGAGGAGGACTTGTTGGAGCATCGCACCGATGGCACTGATGCTTTCGATACGCTGTATATTGGGTGTGAGAAATTCCCACAGCATGATTTTTATGGGGTATTTGTGGGAGGTGTGAGATAAAATGTCTATTTTTGCGAAATCGAACTAATACTTTTTATGATTATGAACAAAGTCATTGCTATCTTAGTTGCATTCTTCTCCGTATTCTGTGCGTATGCACAAAAAGCGGATAAGTCTGAACAGTATCGTGTAAGGATAACCAAGGTGGACGGAACTACTTTGGAAGGCTACTCCATGACAAGTTTCTACAACACCATGCTTCCTGAAGTAAAGAAGTTTACCTTTAGCACAGAGTACAAGGGGAAAACTACTACCTATACGAGTGAAGAGGTGAAAAGAGTGGAGTTCGTCAACCTTGAAATGGATTCTATGCCTCTTGTCTACGAATCGGTTCAAGCATTGTCCACTATTCCTGGTCCTCTCCGCAAAAATCCGAAACCATTCAAGAAGCCTGTTTTCTTGCGCCTTTTCTATAATGGCAAGAACGTAAAGGGATATACGATGTCCTTTGCGGACAACACGTACACCAAAAGTTCCACCACTTCACGCGACACTTGGAAATACTACTACTTGACCAAGGATGCCACCTATGCAAACGCATATTGGCTTGATGTCAAAGGGATACGAGTTGCAATAAAGAAGGAACTAAAATTTGCTTTAAAGGATTTTCCTGAAGTCATAAAGAAAATAGAGAATGATGAGATTTCATTGAAGGAGTTCAAGAAAGACCCGAAAATGATTTTGCCACTGTTAGATCAGTCGTACAAGAAGTAGTAACCCATTCTCCCAAGCCCACCCTTTCGGGCAATCCTTTCTTTCAGCCGCCGTGCGCATTGGCTCTCTTGCTATGCGCATGGCGGCTTTCTTTTGCCCAGAACAATGGGACAACTTGAAAAGCAGAATTTATACAAGGGGGCGAAAGTTTGGTACATGAATGGTATTATTATGCTTGTCGTAGTCTCTCTTTTTTACAAACTTGATAGTTTGCACAAAAAAATAATCCCAAAAACAAAAAAATCTCATAAAAGGCTTGCACGTTATCACTAAAATCTCTATCTTCGTAACATATTCATCAACGCTAAAATAATAAGCGTATGAAAAACTGTTTTTGTTGCCATTGGAGCTTCTTTGCTTGCTCCACAAACGGCAAAAGCGCAAAGCCTGTCAGACAATGGTAATGGCTATGAGGTTGAGGTGGTTTATAATAGAGGCAATAAGACCACAACCATTATCCTTTATAAGGATGGTGTAGAGGTTGGTAGAGTACTAATAATTTGGATTGTTAGTTTATAGGAATTATTCAAATCTAATATATCGCATAGTTGTCATTATGTATTAATGGTAGCTATGCGATAATTATTTATATCAATCATGAAATTACTTTTCAGTATCTTGGCATTCTGCATAGTTGTAGCAAATGCTTATGCCCAAAATACGACGGACACAGTCTGTGTGCGCGTGCAGTATCACGCATTGTACAAGCACACACTGGAGCAAAAAGAAGCGTTTGATGATATAAACTTGTTGGATATAGGCAAACATTCGTCTCGGTTTTACAGCCAACGTTTTGAGCAGTTCCTGCATCAACGCGACTCTGTAAGAAGCGCAACTTCCGACCCAATGACCTATCTGCAATTCTTGGGAGACAGATTCGGGGCAAAGAAAGGACGCGAGTATGAAGTCTATAAGCATATTCCGCAAAAGGGTACGCTCACCTATACGGATGTTCTGCACAATGACTTCTTCTTTTGCTATGAAGAGTCTGTTCCTACTTTCTCATGGAAACTGGCAGAAGGCGACACTATCATCATAGGTTATCCCTGCCATAAGGCTGTCTGCCAATTCCGTGGACGCACTTGGACAGCATGGTATACCTTGGACTTGCCTTTTGACAATGGTCCATGGAAATTAGGCGGACTGCCGGGACTCATATTGGCGGCTTCTGAAAGCAAGAATGAATTTTCGTTTGTTGCCACAGGAATCGAACAGTTGCGGACAACAGCAATTATCAGTTTTCTGCCCAAGCGTTATGAGCATTTGACTCCAATGAAGTTCCAACGTCTGTTGAAAGACTATTGGAAAGACCAGTGGAACACCACCAACCGCTTGCAAGGTAGTGGATATAGCGAGCCGCCTAAGGCACAGCGTAGTTTTAATGCCTGTTTAATGGACGAGTATGAATAAATGGATTGTATTGCTTGTCTTTCTTGTAATGGCTTATACGGAAGTCGTTGCCCAGTCACTCACAGGACGTGTAGTGGATGAACAACGCACACCACTTGAAGCCGTATCAGTGGTTTTGCTGGAGAAATCTAGCAAGAAGCCGTTGGTATTCACTCGCACGGATGCCAACGGACACTTTGTCTTGTCGTTTTCTGAAAAAAAAGAAGGATTTCTTACGTTTTGCTTACTCGGTTATGGCAAAGACACAATTGAAGTTCAGCACTTTAAGTCAGGACAAACCATTGTCTTAAACGAGCAGTCATACAATCTCAAAGAGGTGAAAATAAAGGCACCTCGCATCGCGCAGCGTGGCGATACATTGACCTATCTTGTAAATGTCTTTAAGCAGCAGCAAGACAGAAGCATTGCCGATGTCATTGCTAAAATGCCAGGTCTTCAAGTGAACGAAGACGGTACAATAGAGTATCAGGGGAGACGTATTAATACATTCTACATTGAGGGTATGGATATGTTGGGGTCCAAATATGCCCAAGTCTCAGAGAATCTTTCTGCAGACAAGGTAAAATCCGTACAGGTGTACGAGAATCATCAGAAGATTAAGATGTTGCGCGGCCTTGAATTTTCCGAGCAAGCTGCACTGAACATTGTGCTTCGTGATGATGCCAAAAATGTTTGGCAAGGCATGGTTGACTTGGGGGCAGGGAGCAGTTTGCAGAGGTGTGTGGATTTTCTGTGTGACAGTCGACTTAATTCAATGTTCTTTTCCCGGAAGATGCAGACTTTCTCGTTGTACAAATTCAACAACTGCGGAACGGAACTGAAAGAAGGAATCAATCTGAGAAAGTTCTTTGGCTATGGAATACCAGAGGCTTCAAACTTTGTGGATGACATATCCTTGGATGTTCCCGACCTTAATCCTTCACGCACTAGAATGAACCAGACGCACACGCTGTCTTCCAACTGGCTTTTCAAGACAGGCAAGGATGCCGACTTGCGTTTCCTGTTGAGCGGTGTATTCAACCAAACCAAGGTGGAAGAGGAAGCCGTGACCGAATATACCGACATCGCAACCGACAACCGCATTACGGAGTATTCGTATGCTCGGAACCATAAAAATTTTGCCAGCGGTGAATTGCTTTACCGCGTGAACAATGACAGGCTTTTTCTGACCAATAGTTTCAGTACAAGCCTTACGTTTGATCGTGGCACTGGAACTGCGCTCGTCAACTCTCTGCAGCAAGACTTGTATGTCAAACCGCATAGGCGCACCATGTCTGATGAACTGGAAATGATTAACAAGCTGAAGAATGGGAAGCATCTGAACAGTCGTGCTTACTTCTCCTACAATTATTTGCCAAGCAAGTTGCTGACAGTCTATGGAAGTCTGCAGGAGTTGAATCAGACGGTTATGTTTTGGGGAGCTACGACAGCTTTCAGTCATCCTTTGGGCGGAATCAATGCACGATATAGTGTTGGCAATGAAGGCTTCACGCAACATGCTGAAGAGAAGAGCAGTCTTCTGTCGTTAGACTATGTACAACATACCACCAAAGCGACTGTAGAATTGTACAAACAAAACGAAAAGTTCAACTGGAACATCCATTTGCCGCTTGCCTTGCTCGCACAATCTTTGGGCAACGACAAGCTTCAACATCTGGAGTTTGAGCCATATTTGTCGCTAACTTACAAGCCCAATGCACATTGGAGCGTCACCTCTGCCTATTCCTATTCCGAACAGTCAAAGGACGGACTTGAGTCGTGGCAAACACCTTTGTTTACAAGCTACTTAATGCAGAAGTGTGGCAATGGCAGTTTCTACAGCATGAAAATGCACACGGCTAGCCTTCATACCACTTTCAAGAATGTCCGTTATGGATTGTTCGCATCATTGCGTACAGGCTATAACTATTGTCCCAACAATATGCTATACGCCCATCAATTAAACGGAATCGTTTACAATTCAATAGCTACAGCATATAAACGTGGGGGTAGTACGCTTTATGCAAATGGAAAACTAACAAAAGATTTTGGCGGCAAAGTATCTGTTGGGTTAGAGACTTATTTCAGTCAAAGCAACACGTACAGTCTGTGGAATGACAATCCTGCGGCTAATAGATTCAGAAACATTAACGCATCAATTTCGCTTTCATACAGACCTTGCGCCTGGTTTTCAGTGGAAGAGAATTCTTATCTTTTCCACACTGAGAACAAACGAGAACAGACAGATGATTCGGATGCCTATAACCAAAGCACAAACACATTCAATCATACACTTGACTTGTTTGTCACCCCGAAAAAATGGGTGCTACAATGGAAAAACGAGTTCTATCACAGCAGTGACAGGTCTGCCTCGTTCAATTTCTTTTCCGATATGTCGATAGCTTATAAACTGAAGAACAGCGAAATTTCTCTCTGCCTAAACAACCTTATGGGCAATGATACATACGAACGTAAGATTATAAAATCCAATTTTACAACTCATACGGTCTATAGGTTGCGCCCACGTGAATTTATTATCAAATATTCATTTGCATTGTAGACTTTTGAGTAAAGTATAAGAAACTCTAGGTAAACTTAATGAGAGGCAGCATTTCACGAGAGGGTAAAAATAAAATAGGTCTCGCAATAGGTCTTGGTGTGGGATTAGGTGTATTTGCATGGCCTTTCCTTGCTTGCTTGGCTGTCAATGTTATCCCTGAAGGAACACTTACCACAAATGTCCTGACTGCTAATGAAGTTACTATAAAGTATTCAAATTGTATTGGAAGGGGGGATAAGTTTCTAAGCCCTCCCTTTCGGGCAATCCTTTCTTTCAGCCGCTGTGCGCATTGGCTCTCTTGCTGTGCGCATGGCGGCTTTTTCGTGTGCTTGGGTGTGGAGGAGTGGGAGAAGTGGGCTACATAGGTAGGGGGTAGATGTGGGGCGGTGGCAAGCGCCTTGCTTCGGCAATATCGTGACACAGCAGAAGCATTATCGGAGATGTTCTTGGTAGCCCCATGCGCTTTGTCGGAAGGCAGAGCGCATAGCCTTGGACTTTTGCAGTATTCGCAGCATTGTCACCGCTCATTGATACGAGCCAGCTGTGGGTGGCTTTTGCTCAGATTTTACCATTGGCAATGAGGATAAGATGGTCGCTTTCTCTCATTTTCTTAGATTTTAAGTGTGTGACGATGTGGATTTGAAGAGGTTAGTTTCGATGAGATGTTCATCATGCTGCCAGCAGAGATTTTTGGCGATGGCAGCAGCTCCGGCATAGCTTGCCCCGACAAACATATCTGGCATGCCTTCTTCGGGCTTATCACCACCTGACAGATGTCGTGGGGTCGTCTCCTCTGCTACGATTTCCACACCATTGACGCACTCGGAATGGGCAGTGTGTGTCATATTTATACTATCGTCCATTTTTTACAAGGGGCAGCAAGGTGCTCCCATTATTTTTCCTGTGCAAAGTTGGCATGAAGCGGCTTTGCGGCAAGGGCGCGTTTCTCTTATCACAAAAATTTTTCAGAAAAAGATGTTCGTTTCTCTGCACTTTTTCCAAGCCCGTGAAGGGTGAAAATTTTTTGCGCTATCCCTTGTCCTCCAAGCCTAATGACTTCATGCCCTTAATTGCACGTAAAAATCAAGGGAGCACCCCGATGCCCCTTCTCAAGTAAAAAATCTTCAAAAGTATAAATTATCATGACACACACTGCTGTACATTCCGAGTTCGTTTCAATGGGTTTCAATCGCAAGCGCAGAGTTTCCTTCCCCCACGACATCTATCAGGTGGTGGTTAATGGAGAAGAAGGCGAATATGCCGAATATGAAGTCGAGGCTGACAGCTATGCCGAAGCTACCGCCATGGCTGAAAATCTTGCTGCTGACAGCATGATCAACATCTCTTACATCGAAGTTTACCTCTTCCAATAAATCCACATCGTTCACACACTTAAAATCTTACAAGAAAATGAAAGCTCTCAATCTTATTCTCATCACCAGTGGTAAAATCAGTGAAGCCACAGCCCACATCTGGGTCGTATCAATCAGCGGTGACAATGCTTCTCGCGTCTACTGCAAAAGTCCTTACAAGGCTATGCGCTATGCCTTCCTCCTTAAAAAGCGCACGGGGCTGAACATCTCCGATAATTGCCTCTGCCGCGTCAGCCACGAGATTGCACGAAGCAAGGCGCCCGCCACCGCCCCCGAGGGTTCTGCCCCTGCTCCCATGCAGCCCGCCTCTGCCGCTCCTACCACCACACCCAAGCGCACGAGAAAGCCTGCCGCCAAGCGCACTACACGCAAGAGAGCCAATGCTACGGCTTGAAGCTGAAAGAAAGGATCGCCCGAAAGGGCGGTCTTTTCCGTAACCCGAGGTTTGTGCGATATTGCGAGGGTTATAACATTTCCCGAGTTTTATGCAGTATAATTATAATCCACAGGGCTTTAGCTTTACTTCGAGCATTCCCGATATATTCAAGGTGTCTGACTTTCAAGGCAGTTCCGTGTATTTGGCTATCTATCTCAACCGCAGTCAGTCGCCTGTCTTTTCCACCACGCTTTATGCCTATGGAGGAAAGGCGAGCATCTATGATTTGCGCAGCATTATTGAGAACTACATGGAGGCAAAGCAGCTGGTGCATGCCACGTGCAGTTTCCGTATGCAGGTGGACCGCATCGATTATACTTTGGGCGAGTTTACTTTGATTTATTGTAAACTGCAAATGTTAAGGACAAACTGCGAGCTGTTCCTGCAATCGCATTTTCTCACCACGCACGCGGTGCGTTTGGTACCGCATGGCTTTCAGCTTGATTTGCAGTACATCGTTTTTCCCGGTGAAACGGGGCAGTGTGCCACGCAGTATGTTATTCAACGCGAGGACAAGGACGCGCCCGAAACGCTCACCATATCAGATACTCCCATTGCTGCCAAGCAGTTTGATTTTTGTTTCGAGGACATCAACGAGGAGGAGCTATTGGGTTACTTGCCCCAAGGGGTAAAGGGCAAACTCTTGTCTGTTACGCTTTTTCGTGGGAAACGTACTTTCACGTTCTTCTTGACCGATGAAGTTCCCACGCTTACACTGATCTTTCAGAATGAGTTCAATGTGAATGATACCTTGTACCTCACCGCCCAAACCAAGCGAAAGGTTTCCTTTGACCGCAGCTTTGCTGTGTGTTGTGGAGAATCTTCTGCATACGAAGACAACACGGAGGTAGAATACGAGAGCGAGACGTCCTCGCTTTCATATTCCTTTGCCCGTCATCTTACGCAGGCTTTGCAGTCTCACAAACTCTACTTGATTTCTCCCGAACTCCCTGTGGGCAGTTCCATTCTTATTACTGACATCGAAAGTGAACTTTCTGATGCCACCAATGCGAATAACCATGTGAAGTTCAAGTGGAAACCGCTTCGCAAGCAGGTTCCTTTCACCATTTCTCGCTTACATAATATCTTCAACCAGGTTTACAACAATACTTTTGACTAATGCCCCACGCTATTCATATCACCACGCTCAAACGTATGCTCCAATCTCCCGAACCAGTAGATCTCAAACTCTGGACGCGCAGCGGTGAAATCCAATGCTGGCACCATTGTATATCTCTCCGCTACGACTTCTACAAAGGCATGCGAAGAATGAAGCTGTTGGATAGCAACGAAATCCGGCAGTTGAGAGATGTGTGCGTGTTTGAAATAAATGGTATGGAGGTGTTTATGTAAAAATAATTACTGAACAAATTGCATTACTCAGAAAGTTTTCGTACTTTTGCAGTGCTAGAATCCGCCACGCTTCCCGTAGAACAGCGTACCAGGGCGGAACTTTTTGTTTATATACATCATGCTTTACACAAATCCCCCATTAGATACGCACACATTGGTTTCTCATCTTATAGACGATGGGCTACTAGTCAATGATGTGGCGTTTGCTGAAGATTTCTTGGAAAATGTCAGCTATTTCCGTTTCAATGCCTATCTGCGTCCATTTGAAGAAGCTAATGGTGCTAACCGATTTAAACCCAATGCTTCCTTTGATAAGGCAATTTCTTTGTATCGCTTTGACGCGGAACTTCGGAATTTATTATTCTCTGCAATCCAATTGATTGAAATCTCATTACGTGCCAAAATCATAAACAGATTTTCATTGGCTCATGGAGCATTTTGGTTCATAGATCCAACAATGGCTATAGACCAACATAAATATTCTGATAACCTCAATACATTAGAACGCGAGCTAGCACGTTCTAAGGATGATTTCATTCAAGAGCATTTTGTGAAGTATGGACATGATAAATTTCCTCCAACATGGAAATTGCTTGATTTGACTTCTTTCGGAACACTTACAAAATTGTATTTCAATTTTGCTGACCGAAGAGTCAAGAAACAGATAGCTCGTTCTTACGGCGTTCCTCAGCACGAAATACTCGAAAGTTGGATGAAAGCTGTAAACACTTTACGCAACGCCTGTGCACATCATAACCGAATATGGAATCGAATTATGCCTGTGATGCCACAAATTCCAACCACTCTTGGTAATCCATGGATTTCACAACGTCCGACCACATCCAATAGATTATATGCAGTATTTTGCTGTTTAGTTTATTGGTTAAATTCTTTTCGTCCGAACAATACATTGGTACACGATTTCAAGAATTTGCTGATCAAATATCCCAATGTAGACATTGCTGCCATGGGCTTCCCACATAATTGGCAAGATGAACCTTTATGGAGATAATACACTAAAGTACCCTGCAGAGTATTTTCCTTGGCAGCTATTATAGTTGCTCTTAGTAGTTTTATTGCTCCTCAGACTGCGTTAGTTTACAAGTATCATGTGATTTTACCCGACGCGGAACACATGAAGTTTTTGATGCCGAAAATAGTGCAGAGGCAGTCCACTATTTCCGTGAGCACTATGATAAAGGCGTACTAATGAAACGCCCTAATGGTGGTATTTTGGATTTCCAATAAAACCGTAAAATGCAAATCTATGGTATCGGCTATACGGCCTTTTTGAATTCATTAAAATTGAAAGAATGAGATTCCTTGTTTTATTTATTACGATATTATTATGTTCGAACACGATTAAGGCTCAAAGGCTATATAGTGAGAGTGGCGATTTTTTTGAGAAATCAAAGAGGAGTGTTGTTGATCATGCCAAGTTGGGAGTATTTTATGAA
>UQPD01000007.1 GCA_900542795.1 uncultured Prevotella sp.
GAGACAGATTGCATGGAAATTATATCTCATCTATTCTATGGCAATTTATGACCTTAAACCATGTGTTGCTTTATAAAAGGGACACAAAAATATACCAAGTTATTTTTTTAACCGTCACTATAAAGATTTTATACGGTGTGTTTTATAAAAAGAAATTTGCACGCCACTCCCCAATAGGGTGTAGCGTGCAAATTAGTAAAAATATTACATCAAAAGAGTTTTTCTGTATAACCCTTTATTATACAATGCCTTGTGCCATCATGGTTTTTGCCACTTTAAGGAAACCTGCAACATTGGCACCACGAACGTAGTTGATGTAGCCATCGGGTTGTGTGCCATACTTCACGCAGTTTTCGTGAATGTCCTTCATAATCATCTTAAGACGTTCGTCAACTTGTTCGCGAGTCCAGCTAAGACGTTCAGAGTTTTGGCTCATCTCCAAACCTGAAACTGCTACGCCACCTGCATTTGCAGCCTTACCAGGAGCATAGAGCAAACCTGCTTCTTGGAAAATCTTGATTGCCTCGGGTGTAGAGGGCATGTTAGCACCTTCGCTCACTGCAATAACACCATTAGCAACCAAAGCCTTTGCATCATTCTCTTCAATTTCGTCTTGTGTGGCAGAGGGAAGTGCTATGTCGGCAACCTCGCCCCAAGGACGTGCGCCTTCAACATACTTTACGCCATATTTTTCGGCATATTCTTTGATACGTCCGCGCTTTTCGTTCTTAAGTTCCATAACGAATGCCAATTTCTCAGCATCAATGCCATCGGGGTCGTAGATGTAACCATTAGAGTCGGAGAGAGTTACAGGGATTGCACCCAGTTCAATCAACTTCTCAACGGTGTACTGAGCTACATTGCCCGAACCGCTAACCAATACACGTTTGCCCTTAATGTCGATGCCGCGTGTGGCAAGCATGCTTTCAAGGAAGTATACATTGCCATAACCTGTGGCTTCAGGACGAATAAGTGAACCGCCAAATTGCAAACCCTTGCCAGTGAGTACACCTACAAACTGGTGCGTAAGTTTCTTGTATTGACCAAAGAGGTAGCCCACCTCGCGACCACCTACGCCAATATCGCCTGCAGGAACGTCTTCATCGGGACCAATGTGACGATAAAGTTCGTTCATAAAAGCTTGGCAGAAACGCATTACTTCGCCATCGCTCTTGCCATGAGGGTTAAAGTCTGAACCACCCTTAGCTCCACCCATAGGCAATGTGGTGAGGGCATTCTTAAAGGTTTGCTCGAAAGCAAGGAACTTCAAGACCGAGGGAGTTACGCTGGCGTGGAAACGAATACCACCTTTGTAAGGGCCAATGGCATTATTGTGTTGAACGCGATAACCCATGTTTGTTTGTACTTTGCCTTTATCGTCAACCCATGTTACGCGGAAAGAGATGATGCGGTCGGGGATGCACAAGCGTTCAATGAGATTGGCTTGTTCAAATTCGGGATGACGATTGTACTCTTCTTCAATTGTTCCGAGTACTTGGCTTACTGCCTGAATGTATTCAGGTTCGTTGGGAAAACGCTGCTTGAGGCGTTCTACTGTTTCTAATGCGTTCATTTTTTGTGTATATGTCGTTATGGTTTTTTGCTTAGCGTAAGCAACAGAGGCGTTTGTTGCTTGCTTTGAAAGGCAAAACGAACGTGTATTTGCGTTCTGTTTTTATTTTCGCCCGCAAAAGTACAAAAAAATTTCTTTTTGCTACTTTATTCATAGAAAATTTGACAAAAATAATAAGATGAATATTGTGATAATTCAAAACAATATTTATTTGGCAACCTATGTTTGCAAAATAGTGGTTTTGGGGGTTATTCTCTTTCAGAGTTAATTGTCAATATTATATAGGTGTTCTCTCTCAATTTTTATCAGAAAAAGCAAGTTCGCTTTTTCTTTTCAAAAGCAAACTTGTTTTTTAAAAAGGTCTTATATTTCCATTTCTAAAGAGTTTATTTTCTTTTAACTCCGCGTACAGCTTCTGCTTCAAGAGGGTTCTCGGGCCAATAATGTTTGGGGTAGCGTCGGCGGAGTTCTTTGCGTACTTCAAAATAGGTGCTTTGCCAAAAGCTACGTAAATCTTGTGTTAGTTGCACAGGTTTAAAACCTGGTGAGAGAAGTTCCATTAGTATGGGACGTTGGTTGTTATCAACACGTGGTGTATCTTCCATGCCAAAACATTCTTGTAACCGTACACTTAGAACAGGAGCTTCACTGCCTTGTCGATAGTCTACTCGTATGCGACTACCTGTGGGAACTGTGATGTGTGTGGGTGCAAGACGGTCGATAAGCATTTGTTGGTCATAGGGGAGGGAGTTCCAAATAGCTTCTGCAAGGTCGATGCGTTTTAGCTCGGCTGTAGTGGTAAGTGGACGTCCGTTTCGATTTAAATACATGGGTAGCCATTTATTTGCCGTAGCCAATAGGTGTTCGGTAGATACGTTGGCGATTTCCATTTCGGGATGCCATTGTGCCACTTGTGTGATGCGTTTTTGCAAAGCTTGAACATTGTCGTTCCAAGTCAACATGCTTAGTCCGTATTTTTGAATAGCTTGGCAAATCACATCTGTTACAACATCTGCATCAAGTTGGGGTAGGGGGTGGCTGTCAAGAAGCAATACTCCTATGCGATGTTCACGTTGCGCAATGAGGCAGCCTTGCTTATTATCCCAAGCAAGGTTGTTGCGTGTACGAACAATGTTCTCGTTAAAATCGGTTGGTTGAATAGGTGCTGCTAAAAATATACGTCCATTTGTGCCCTTTGCAGCATGAAGTGATGCCACAACAATCCACTTACACCCAGAAAGCCAATCAGACTGATTAAGCATAGCATTGGTCCCATCTGCCAGTCTGAAATGACCTATGCCATTGATTGCCATGCCTATGCGTTCGGGGTATGCTAAAGCTATCAGTTGTCCCACACATTCAGCAGCTACGTCTGTGTTATCTTCATGCGTGTGTATCATGCGGCAATACTCGTGGGCTATTTGAGCAATGCGGTTCCAACGTCCTAACTGCTTGTGGGCACGTGCTTGACGCAGTTTGGATATGCGAAGAGAAAGGTCTGCTCCAGCTGCTTCAATGTTTGCCATAGGGTCTTTTTCTTCGAGTATGGCTGCAATGTCGCAAGCTAAGGCTTGGGCTTTGTCAAGTTTTGTGCTCCCCAAAAGCATGCGTGCTACACGTGGGTGGCAAGGTAATTGTGCCATTTGTTTACCCAAGGGGGTGATTGTGTGGTTGGTATGGAGTGCTCCTAACTGTTCTAACAATAAAGTTGCCAAGCAAATAGCCTCAGTTGGCGGTGGGGTGAGCCATGGTAGTTGCATGATATTGCTTTCGCCAAAGGCTGCAATGTTGAGCACCATTTGCGATAAATCAGCTTCAAAAATCTCGGGCATTCGCAACAAAGACATGCGGTGTTCGGTGTTGCGTGTCCATAATCGGTAGCAAATGCCTTCAGCCACACGTCCAGCACGTCCGCTTCGTTGTGTAGCCATGTCCATGCTGATGCGAACGGTTTCAAGACGACTTAGCTCTGTACGAGGGTCGAATACTAATTTTCGGTATAAACCAGCGTCTACTACTATCCTTACGCCCTCAATGGTGAGCGAGGTTTCTGCAATAGGGGTTGCCAATACAACTTTGCGTTGTCCTGGAGCTGAAGGGGCAATAGCTTGACGTTGACGTTCGGGCGATAGATTTCCGTAAAGTGGATATACAAAGATTTCCTCGTCTGACAAATTGTTAAGTAACTCTGCGCAACGCTCTATATCGGTTTGTCCAGGCAAAAAGGCTAAAACATCGCCTTGATCATTTCGTATGGCTTGCCGAATGGCGCGAGCCACAACTTGGGCGCAGTCTTGCACAGCAAAGTCTTCAGTTGCGTGTATTACCTTAACGGGAAACATGCGTCCTTCGCTTTCAATGAGTGGAGCATTTAGCATTTGGCAAATGGGGGTAGCATCGATAGTTGCAGACATGAGCACCAAACGTAAGTCGGGACGAATTATTTGTTGTGATTGTCGTGTTAGTGCTAAAGCAAGGTCGGTGTTGAGGCTGCGTTCGTGAAATTCATCGAACACCACAATATTTACTCCATCAAGTGTGGCATCGTCTACCAACATTCGTGTGAGTATTCCTTCTGTGAGAACTTCTATCCGTGTGTGGACAGATGTGCGACTTTCAAAACGTACGCGATAACCTATGGTTTGTCCAACTTCCTCACCAATCATTTGTGCCATGCGTTCTGCAATTTGGCGTGCTGCAAGGCGTCGAGGTTCGAGCATTAAGATTTTTCCTTTATCTTTGGGTAATGCTTGTAACAGGGTGAGAGGCAATAAGGTAGATTTGCCCGCTCCAGGAGGGGCTGTTACTACTACAGTTTCGTGTTTCTTAACAGCCTCATTAAGTTTATGGGCAATTTGTGCAGCGGGTAATGTTTGAGCGTAGTCCTTAATATGTTTATTTATAGTGTCGGTGGTCATAGAAGTTATGAATAGTTTGTGCAAAAGTACAGAGAAATGTATGGGTGGACAATAAGAATGTGCTTTTTTGAAATTGTTAGGTGCTACAAACTATTGCATGAGGTGCATATTGCAATGTCAAAACTTAAATTCTAAATTAGAGGAAAACTTATAGGTCTTTTTAGAACTATATATTGTAAATAAGCTGTAACTTTGTAAATCGTAAGACGGATATAAAAACTAAACTATTATGCAAACATCGTTGAAAGGGCACTTATCAATGTTAGGTGCCAATTGTATGTGGGGGTTGATGTCGCCCATCTCTAAGTTTGTTATGATGGCAGGCGTTGTGTCGCCCTTAGTGGTGACTGACATGCGCATAACTGGAGCCATGATTTTGTTTTGGGTGGCTTCTTTTTTTCAAAAACCTGAACATGTTGGACATAAAGATTTAGCACGCTTGTTTGGAGCGGCACTACTGGGTATTGTGCTTAATCAAGGATGTTTTATATTTGGTGTAAGTCTTAGTTCGCCAGGCGATGCTTCTATTATCACGACCAGTATGCCCTTGTGGGCTATGTTGTTAGCAGCGTTCATATTGAAAGAACCTATTACGGGAAAGAAGGTGTTGGGTATTGCTGCAGGAGCTTGTGGTGCTTTAATGCTGATAATGGGTAGTGGGTCGCATGTAAAGAATATGGCTTCTGCGGGTGGTGATTATGCCATTTGGGGTGACTTGCTGGTGCTCTCAGCACAATTCTGTTATGCTCTTTACATAGTGGTGTATAAGGATTTTGTAAATAAATATTCGCTTATTACAATAATGAAGTGGATGTTTACTTATGCCTTTATTTGTGTAATACCTTTCTCTGCGGGCGACTTGATGCAGACTGTATGGAGTCATTTGTCTTGGACTGAAATTATGGGTCTAACTTACATTGTGGTTTGTGCAACTTTTCTAAGTTATATGTTCATTGTGGTGGGGCAAAAGATTCTTCGTCCCACGGTAGCTGGTATGTATAATTACGTGCAACCTTTGGTGGCTTGCATTGTTGCCGTGATTTGGGGAATGGATACTTTTAATTGGATTAAAGCTGTGGCTATTGTGCTTATATTTAGTGGCGTATACCTTGTAACGGCAAGTAGGTCGCGCCAAGAAGTGGAGCATTATGAGGCAGAGCAAACCAAACAATAATAAGAAGAATATAGGCAATGATTCTCTAAAAAATCATTGCCTATATTCTTTAATAAGGTGTAGGGGGATAAGTTAATCACGTTCTATAGCTCGCCACACATACGCAATGTATGCCAGTACAAAAGGTATTAGCAAACTTACAAGTGCCATGGTGCGTAAGGTAAATTCGCTTGAGCAGCTGTTGGCAAGACAAAGTGACGATTGTGGAGATGTGAGAGAGGGGTAGAACGCTGTGTCGTTGAGTCCTGCAATTAGCAATAATGCCCAAACAGCTAAAACTGTGCCAATGGCAACGGGCCAAATGCCTTGGGTGTAAGCAGATTGTAGCAGGGTTCGTGTGATGCCATAAAGCACACTTATAACTCCCAATACAAACAATGCTGTGACTAATGGTAGTGTAAGGAAGTTGTGAAGGTATTTGTAACTTTCAGCCACAAACATTTGCTTATCGCTTTGATAGGTTAGTCCGTTAAGCGTGAGCAAATATATTGTAAATGCAACAAAGAATAGAACAAAGGGAACCGCATCGCGCCACACCTGCTGGCGTAAGCGTGGCGTTATGGTGTTATCGTGCAAACGGCAAAGCAGATAGAGTGTTCCTAAAATGCGAGCTAAAAAGAATATGGCTAAGCCTAAAACCCAATTCCAGGGTTGTGCTAATGCTTCAAGTCCGTGCCATGCACTGTTCCATTGACTGATAATGGGAGATGTTAAAGTTGTGTTAGTCTCAGCCAAGGCATTGTGGCTGATGCTAAAAGCAGAACCTGTGAAGAATGTGGCAACAGCAGCACCTAACACAAAAGGACCTACAAAACCATTGAACACCAAAAAAGCTTGATATGTTTTGGTGCCAAATAGGTTATTGGGCTTGTCTTGGTATTCATAAGCTACGGCTTGTAGCACAAAACTTACCAAAATAAGCATCCATACCCAATAAGCTCCACCAAAACTGGTGCTATAGAATAGTGGAAAAGATGCAAAGAAGGCTCCGCCAAACGTAACTAAAGTAGTGAACGTAAGTTCCCATTTGCGTCCTGTGGTGCGCACAATGAGTTGGCGTTCGTTAGCATCTTTTCCTAAGGTGAAAATTAAAGAATTGGCTCCTTGTACAAACATGAGGAATACAAGCAGAGCACCCAAGAGGGTTACGAGTACCCACCAATATTGTTGTAAAAATGTGTATGTAATCATGGCTTAGAAATTTCATTCTGTTTGTAACTTGAAATAGCTTTACACATAATGCGTACCTCGGCAATGAGTAGCAGTGTGAATAGTACTAAGAATAGGAAGAATGTTACCATCACGTTGGTAGCAGATAGTTGTGATACGGCTACGCCTACGGGTAACAAGTCTTGTATTGCCCAGGGTTGACGTCCCACTTCGGCAACTATCCAACCAGCTTGTCCTGCCACATAAACCATAGGAATGGCTGCAACGCCAAGTGCTAAAAGCCAACGTTGGTTGTGTAACTTTTGTTTGTATGCCATCCAGCCTAACACAATGAGTAGGGCAAAGAGAAATGAACCAAAACCTACCATAAGTCGGAACGACCAATACACTAAATCAATGGGTGGTACAAGTTGTTCTTTGTTCTGTAGGTAGCCATACCCCATGTAAGTTTGATGGTGATTGAGTGTGTCGAGTGCTGCTTGAGCGGCTTGAGGGTTTGTCTTGCGTAATTGACGGTATTGTCCAAAGGCTAGAATTGCTTTTTTGCCGCGATTGATTTTTTCTTCGGCTGAAGGCGATTGGGTGCCATTGGGTAGTGTATAGCCATTTAGCAAATCTTGAATACCTGGTACATAGCCTTCAGGGTCGTGGGTTGCAAGAATCGAAAGAGCTTTGGGAACCTCAATACCTGGCACAATGCTAAATGGTGCGCCTGTTCCACCTTGTTGCAAACCTTCGGCTGCTGCCAACTTCATAGGTTGTTCGCGTGCCATTGTTACACCGCTTTGGTCACCTGTGCCCATTACTACCAATGTGGCAATAATGCCTGCGATGCTTGCCACCTTAATAGAGCGTAATGATAAATCAGTATTTCGCTTTTTGAGTAAGAACCAACAGCTAACACCTAACACAAATACGGCACCAGTCATCCAACCGCTCGATATGGTATGAAAAAACTTTACGATAGCCGTGGGGGAGAAAGCCACTGCTGTAAAGTCTGTCATTTCGTTGCGTACGGTGTCTGGATTGAAAGTCATGCCTACAGGGTGTTGCATCCAAGCATTGGCCACCAAAATCCACCAAGCAGAGATGGTAGCTCCTAATCCTGTGAGCCAAGTAGAGGCTAAATGGAAGCCTCTACTCACTTTGTTCCAACCAAAGAACATTACAGCAATAAAGGTAGCTTCCATAAAAAAAGCCACAATACCTTCAATGGCAAGCGGTGCACCAAAAATGTCGCCTACAAACCATGAGTAGTTGCTCCAGTTTGTGCCAAATTCAAATTCAAGGATAAGACCAGTAGCTACACCAATGGCAAAGTTAATGCCGAAGAGTTTCATCCAAAATTGAGTGGCTTGTTTCCACCGCTCATCCTTTTTTACGTAATACAGGGTTTCCATAATGCCCACAATAAGCGCCAAGCCAAGTGTGAGCGGCACAAACAGCCAATGGTAGCAAGCTGTGAGTGCAAACTGTGCTCGCGACCAATCTATAGTGCAAGCATCAAATGCTGTTAGTAATGTAGACATATATTATATATTTAAGGAGTTGTTTCTAAGTTTTGTCCCACCCTTTCGCTCTTTTCTTCATTGTTGAGACCACTTAAAATGGGCTTGAAGAAAAACATGCGTAACACAACGAAGATGACAAACAACTTGAGTAAAATAATCACCCAAAGTGTTCGTCCCCAAGTCATCTGTTTGAATCCGTCGCGGTAGAACCGCCACACATCTATTATTCTAAATGTTATTTTCATGTCGGCAAATATAAATATTATCTCTGTAATCATTACAAATAAATAATGCTTTTATTTATCAAATGTGTTGTAGAACATAAAAAGTTGGATTATGTATTTTATGGTTTCAGTCTTTTAAGATGATTTTTTTAGTTTATCGTTTGGTGCTTTGCTTGGTTTGCACTAACTTTGTTTTACGAAGTTAGGCTGCGGTTCGGAAGAACAAAATAAAAGTTTTTTGACTTTTATTTTGTCCTTCTCTCACCTTGCACTAACTTTGCACCTAAAATTGGAGATCATCATGAAATTGATATTAATGACAACTCCGTATTTCTTTGTGGAGGAACACCAAATATTGAATGTGCTCTTTGACGAAGGTCTTGAAATATTGCATTTGCGCAAACCCGATACGGAACCTGTTTATTCAGAACGTTTGCTGACGTTAATTCAAGAGAACTATCGTAAGCGAATTGTGGTGCATGACCATTTTTATCTGAAGAATGAATATGGTTTAAAGGGGATTCATCTTAATCAGCGCAATCCAGAAATGCCTCCTAAATATAAAGGACAAATATCTTGCTCGTGTAGAACGGCAGAGGAGGTGCTGATGCATAAAAAAAAGTTTGACTACGTATTTTTGTCATCGGCTTTTACAAGTCCTAAATGTGATGATGAACCAGTGTTGATGAATATGCAACAGATTAAACAGCTGTCGCAACAAAAAGTGATTGACAAGAAGGTGTATGCTTTTGGTGGCGTACAACTCGACAATATTAAGCAAGCTAAAGACTTAGGATTTGGCGGAGTAGTAGTGTTGGGAGATATTTGGAACCGCTTTAGTATGCATTCAACGCAAGATTTTAAAGATCTGATTCAACACTTCAGAAAACTGCGCAGAGCAGCAGAATAATTTGCTGCAAACATTTTCACTGCGCTAAAGATAGTACACCTTTAATAACTATTCATACAAAAAACAATGAACAACAACTCTTTTATGGTCTTTTCGGGAACAGCTTCCCGTTATTTGGCTGAAAAGATTTGTGAGGAACTTGGCTGTCCGCTGGGAGACCTCACGGTAACGAAGTTTGCAGACGGTGAATTCGAAGTATGCTACGAAGAGAGCATCCGTGGCCGCGATGTATTCCTCGTTCAGAGTACATTCCCCAACTCAGACAATTTGATGGAATTGCTGCTTATGATTGATGCTGCTAAGCGTGCTTCTGCACGTAGCATCTGCGCTGTAGTTCCTTACTTTGGCTGGGCACGCCAAGACCGCAAGAGCAAACCTCGTGTTAGCATTGGTGCCAAGCTCGTAGCTGACTTATTGAGCGTGGCTGGTATCGATCGCTTGATGACTATGGACTTGCATGCCGATCAGGAGCAGGGTTTCTTTGATGTACCTGTCGACCACTTGTATGCTTCAACCGTCATGTTGCCTTACATCAAGAGCTTGAACCTCAAGAATCTTTGTATCGCTTCGCCCGATGTGGGTGGTTCTAAGCGTGCTGCTTCTTATGCCAAGTATCTTGACTGCCCCATGGTGATGTGCAACAAGAGCCGTAAAAAGGCTAACGAAGTTGCTGATATGCAAATTATTGGCGACGTTGAAGGCTTAGACGTAGTTCTCGTTGACGATATTGTTGATACAGCAGGTACAATTACTAAGGCTGCCGACTTAATTATGTCGCGTGGTGCAAACAGCGTACGCGCTATTGCTAGCCACTGCATTATGTCTGGTCCTGCTGACGATCGTGTTGAAGCTTCGGCTTTGAAGGAAATGGTATTTACCGATAGCATTCCTTATCGTGGTAAGTGCGACAAGGTGAAGGAACTTAGCGTTAGCAGCATGCTCGCTGAAACCATCCGTCGTGTGATGGAGAACGAGAGTATCTCTTCGCAGTACCTTATTAAATAAATAGATTAAGTATGAAGTGTTAAGTATTAGGTGTGGTATTTTAATATTTAGCACTTAGCACTTAACACTTTATACTTAAAATAATAAGGTTGCGTTATAAGTGTCGTATTATATGTGTCGTAAAAGCCACATAATACATATATGCGGTAGTAGCTCAGTTGGTAGAGCATGAGCTTCCCAAGCTCAGGGTCGCGGGTTCGAGCCCCGTTTACCGCTCAATTTTTTTTCGAAAACCCTTTAAAAGATTGACGCTTATGGCTGTAATTTTGTTGGCAATTATGCTTATCGGCCTTTTGTTGATTGCTACGGAGTCGTTGAACCGAATAAACAAGGCTGCTGTGGCAATGTTTGCGGGCGTCGTTTGTTGGTTGCTTTTTATTGTGTATGGAGCTGACTTTATTTCTATTGAACACAATAAAGATTATGCAGCCTTTTTGTCTGCCAATCCGTTGGCTGCATTTCCTATAAAGGAATTTATTTCGTCAAACATTTTCTTTAAGTATATTGTGCAGTGTGCAAACATTGTGCTCTATTTGGTGGCTACTACTAGTATTGTTGAAGTGTTGAACAATAATGGTTGTTTCGACTTTTTGGCAGAGTGGCTGAAAACACGTAAACCTCGTAAACTTCTTTGGCTATTGGCTTTCTTCACGTTTATAGTTTCTGCCAATCTCGATAATTTAGCCACTGTAATATTGTTACTTTCCATTATGCACCCCTTGCTACAAAGCGACAAGCAGCGTCGCATTTATGGCTCGGTAATTATTTTAGCAGCCAATTGCGGAGGTGCCATAACGGTGATAGGCGACTTAACCAGCTTGAAACTTTGGAACGATGGACTCGTAACCCCATCCATTTACTTTCTCACATTGTGCTTACCTGTGTTGGCAGCCTTAGCAACGATGTTGTTGCTCATGATGCGTAGTTTACCCACACGCATAGAGTTTGCCCTGGATCGTCTGCCTTATAGAGGCGATGACACATTGCTCTCGCGTCCGCAACGTATGTTAATGTTGTTTGTGGGCATTGGTGGCTTGTGGTTTGTGCCAAGTTTTCATCGCATCACTTTGTTGCCTCCTTTTGTTGGTGCCTTGTGTGTGTTGGCACTTTTGTGGATGGTAAATGAGTTGTGTAATCGTCAGTTGTTAGCAAGCGACAAAATGGTCATCCGTCGTTTGCCCATGGCTTTGCAATATGGCAATTTACAAAACATTCTTTATTTTGTAGGTCTTACGTTACTCTTTGGAGCTATCTCTGAGGCAGGATTATTCCATACGTTCTTTAATTGGCTCTGTGTAAACTTGTCGAATGTCTACATCATAGGTTTATGCACCACCTTCCTTTCAAGTCTTTTTGGCAATGTGCCCACACTCTTGGCGAGCGTAGAGGTTTTTAACCAATCGCAAGCAAGCAACATGGCAATGCTTACGGGGACAGATGGGTATATGTGGCCGTTGTTAAGTTATGCCACGGCTATGGGTGGTTCTATGTTGCTAACAGCAAGCATATCGGGCGTGATGTTGATGCGTATGGAGGACATCACGTTTAGATGGTATTTGCGTCACATAGCCCCCAAGGTGGTAGCAGGCTTCTTTGTAGGCTTTGCAGTGTTGGCTTTGGTTATTCAAGGTGTAATCTATTTGAACACGTAAGTCTCTTTATATTTTAGAAAATTGATTAAAACCGTAGCTCTCGAAAAACGAAAATAGAATGAGTAAAATTAGATGTGTGGGTGTACTTACCTCTGGAGGTGATGCACCAGGTATGAATGCTGCTATTCGTGCGGTGACACGAAGCGGCATTTGCAACGGATTTAAAATAAAAGGTATCTATCGTGGTTATGATGGTTTGATTCACGACGAAGTAAAACCATTTACAACCGAAGATGTAAGTAATATCATTCAAACGGGTGGTACAATATTGCGCACCGCACGTTCACATGAGTTTGAAACGCCAGCAGGTCGTAAAAAGGCTTACGAAACATTGCGCAAGGAGTCAATCGACGCTTTGGTGGTGATTGGTGGTAATGGTTCGCTCACAGGTGCCATGTTGTTGGCTGAAGAGTACGACTTCCCTTGCATTGGTTTACCTGGTACTATCGACAACGACTTGTATGGTACAGACAGTACCATTGGTTATGACACAACGTTGAACACTATCACGCAGTGTGTCGATAAGATTCGTGACACAGCTACCTCACACGAGCGCATCTTCTTTGTCGAAGTAATGGGACGTGATGCAGGTTTCTTGGCTCAGAATAGTGCAATTGCTGCTGGTGCTGAAGCTGCTATTATTCCTGAAGACACTACGGGTAGTGACCAGTTGATAGAATTTATGGAGCGCGGTATTCGTAAGAGTAAGAAAAGCTGCATTGTCATCGTAAGTGAAAGTCCAAAGTGTGGTGCCATGTATTATGCAGAGCGCGTAAACAAGGAATATCCTAACTTTGATGTGCGTGTTTCAATTCTTGGTCACTTGCAGCGTGGTGGTAGTCCTTCAGCTCGCGACCGTATACTTGCTTCGCAGGTAGGTGTTGGTGCTATTGACGCACTTGTACAAGGTCAGCGTAATGTTATGGTAGGTGTACGTAATAATGAAGTGGTTTATGTGCCCTTTATTGATGCGGTAGGTAAACGTAAGATTATGGATAAGAAACTCATTAAGGTGCTCGATGAATTGAGCATCTAATAAGTAGGTATTCAAATTTATTTTAGGTGTTAGATATATCAAGAGTGTTTTATGCTGTTTGATGTCTAACACCTTTTTTGTATCCATCATGTTTGATACGACTCGAAAAGTTGCCCCCTCCTAAAAAAATAGTTGTAGTTTGAAAAAACAAAAACCGAATAAGACGGATGTCCTATTCGGTTAAAAATTTTTTGAAGTAAAATCAAAAGATTAAGCTTCAGCGGGAGCTTCTTCAGTAGCTTCTTCTGCGTTAGCAGCAGCTTCAGCTTCAGCGGCAGCAGCAGCGGCAGCAGCCTTCTTTTCAGCAACCTTTTCAGCAATCTTTTCGTTTACCTTCTTCTCTGCTGCGAGACGAGCCTCAGCTGCAGCCTTCTTGTCGGCAGCCTTCTTGTCGGCAGCGGCAGTAGCCTTAGCGTCCTTAGCCTGCTTCCAAGCTTCGAACTTAGCCTGTGCAGCAGCTTCGTCGAATGCGCCCTTGCGAACACCACCATTGAGGTGCTTCATGAGCATAACGCCTTCGTTTGAAAGGATGTTACGAACAGTGTCAGTGGGCTGAGCACCATTCTCTACCCAGAAGAGGGCGCGATCAAAATTCAAATCTACTGTTGCGGGATTGGTGTTGGGGTTGTAAGTACCAATCTTTTCAGTAAACTTACCATCACGTGGTGCTCTTACGTCAGCAATTACGATGCTGTAGAATGCATAGCCCTTACGGCCATGACGTTGCAAACGGATTCTTGTAGCCATTTGTTCTTTATTGTTTTAATAGGTTTGAATTATGCCGCTATCTCGTAACGGCGGTGCAAAATTACAATTTTCTTTTGATATACAAATGTTTTGGCTTAAAAATGTGTGGTTTAAGTTCACCTTTTCAATCCATTTTGATACATCCTCTTAGTTCATCAGTGTCATGTGATAGCCCATGCGTTTCAGTTGCACAGCTGCTCCCATGAGGTAGAGTTGGTGTAGGCAAGCCACATAAGCCTTGAAAGCCTCAGGAGTTCCTGGTTCAAGGTGAGCATGGTGCAGATTACTATTGGTGCGTGAGGCACATTCAGCTACTAAATTGTTGAGTTCTTCAAGTCCTTTACCCTTCATGTGTAATACATCTTCAAGAATGTATTCGTCCATGCAGTCAAAGCCACGTTGGTTACGCAGTTGTTCGTAAAGATTGGGCACGGTTGCATACTTTTGCCAATCTTCGTCCCAAAATTTAGCTATAGCCATACCTATAAACATCATCCAACCTAATGAAACGGTAGGGTAGGCATTAAATTCGCGAATACCATCGGGTAAATAGGCTTCGGCAATGCTTTGCCACTTATCTTCAATGTCTGTACATTCGGGTAAACGCTCGTCTACTTTTCCTTGGCTTTGCAAGTATTGATGCAAGTCTTGTTTGATTTTTTCTTCCATTGTTTTTTGTTTTGTGCGAAGGTAGTAAAAAGCTGTGTATTTAAGCGAGTATTCAAAATTATTTTATGATTTCAAAGCAGAATAAATAGTTTTATATTGCCTTGCTGCATTCAAATTATTCCATGTGTAAAAAATCCCTATTCCTTTGCAGCGGAAGATTCCGTGCCGAGGAATAGGGATATTTTAAAGTGTCACTTATTTTTTATAGTACACTCTTATGCTTTCATAGAAGCCTTAGTCAAATAAACAATTAAGGCGATGTAGGCAACGAGCGAAACAATTTGTGAGATAGGTGCATCCAAGTAAGCAGTGTTGGCAAAGTTTAATCCGCCAAATTGCATACCTGCGCTCACAACGCCCATCAAAGCACCGCCAGCAATAAAGCCTGAGGCAAGGAGTGTACCTTTTTCGTTGCGACGCTGATTTAAAGCCAAGTCTGTTGAACGGCTGTTAACATACCAATTAACCAAACCACCCACAATGAGTGGCAAGTTCAACTGCAAGGGGATGAACATGCCTAAGGCAAATGCCAATGCTGAAACACCACACATTGTAAGTATGATAGAGATGACAGCACCAATGCCATAGAGCAACCAAGGTGCGCCTTGTCCGCTCATCAAAGGCTCAATAACAGCTGCCATTGCGCGAGCTTGCGGAGCAGCCATTACGTCAGAGTTATCGGGAGTAAAGCCATAAGCCTTGTTCAAAATCATGATAACACCGCCCACAGTGGCAGCCGAAACCAAGATGCCAAGGAACTTAAATGTTTCTTGCTTCTTAGGGGTAGTACCCAACCAATAACCAATTTTGAGGTCAGTGATGAATGCACCAGCCGATGAAAGTGCTGTACATACCACACCTCCCATGATGAGGGCTGCCACCATACCTCCAGTACCTTTCAGTCCGACAACCACCATGATGATTGACGAGAGAATGAGCGTCATCAATGTCATACCGCTCACGGGGTTAGAGCCTACAATAGCAATGGCATTGGCGGCTACAGTAGTAAAGAGGAAGGCTATGATTGCTACAATCAATATGCCCACGATGGTAAAGAGTAAATTACCACCCATCACATCAAAGTAGAAGAACAATGCAGTTATGATGATGGTAAGCAATGAGCCAATGGCAATAATCTTCATTGAAATGTCGCGCTGTGTGCGTTCCACCTCTTCGTTTGCATTGCCACCTTTAAAGATTTGACCAACCAAGCTAAAGGCACTCTTAATAACGCCCCAACTCTTAATAACTCCGATAATACCAGCCATGGCAATGCCACCTATACCGATGCTCTTGGCATAACCAAAAATTTGTTCGGGTGAGGCTGCAGCAGCGGTAATACCTTCTGTTACCATCAGGTCGGGGAAGATAAGAGCAATGCCTGGAACAATAATCCACCACACGGCAATAGAGCCAAAGCAAATAATGGCGGCGTATTTCAAACCTACAATATAGCCCATACCAAGAAGCGCAGCACTGGTGTTGATGCTAAACACCAACTTAGCCTTATCGGCAACTGTTGAGCCGAATTCGCAGCAACGTGAGGTGAAGTTTTCGTTCCATGCACCAAAGGCTGCTACGGCAAAGTCGAAAAGACCGCCTACAATACCTGCTACCAAAAGGGGCTTAGCTTGTGAGCCACTACGTTCGCCCGAAATCAACACCTGGGTTGAGGCAGTAGCTTCGGGGAAGGGGTATTTGCCGTGCATATCCTTTACAAAATACTTTCGGAAGGGAATTAAGAAGAGAATACCCAAGATACCGCCGAGCACTGATGATAGGAATACTTGCAAGAAGTTTACCGTGAGTTCGGGATATTTGTGTTGCAAGATGTAGAGTGCGGGCAGTGTAAAAATGGCACCTGCCACAATCATACCAGAGCAAGCACCAATGCTTTGGATAATGACATTTTCGCCTAAGGGGTCTTTGCGATGTGTGGCACCGCTCACACCAACGGCAATGATGGTAATGGGAATGGCAGCTTCAAAAACTTGTCCTACTTTCAGTCCTAAATAGGCAGTTGCAGCCGAGAAAACTACAGCCATGAGCAAACCCCAAACCAAAGACCACGGTGTTACTTCGCGATACTGTTGGTTAGGTTTCATGAGTGGCTCATATTCCTCACCCTCTTTTAAAGGGCGGAATGCGTTGTCGGGGAGAGAAGTTTCTTTCATTTTTTCTTTCAGATTACCAAACCTCTACGCGGTTTTTCTTGGGGATGAATAAAGGATCTTTTGAGGTGATGTTAAATGCCTTATACCATGCATCGATGTGGGGGAGGGCACCATTCACACGCCAACGGGCGGGAGAGTGTGGGTCTGTTTTAACCAATTGGCGGAGCATAGCTTCGCGTGTGTTGTTAGCCCAAATTAAACCATAGCTTAAGAAGAAGCGCTGTTCGGGTGTAAAGCCATCTTTTTTACCCAGTGGGTGTTGCTTCATAGCATTCTGCAAAGCTTGGTAGGCAATGTTTAAACCACCATGATCGGCAGTGTTTTCGCCTAAAGTGAGTAGACCATTTGCGTTGAGATCGGGCAATACCTTGATGCGGTCAAAGAAGTCACGCATCACTTTAGTGCGCTTTTCAAATTCCGTTTTATCCTTTTCGGTCCACCAATTTTTCAAGTTACCATCCTTGTCAAATTGTGCGCCTTGGTCATCGAAACCATGTGTCATTTCATGACCAATTACAACACCAATAGCACCATAGTTACAAGCATCGTCAGCTTCAGCGTTGAAGAAAGGCGGTTGCAAGATACCTGCAGGGAAACAAATTTCGTTTGTTGTAGGATTGTAATAAGCATTGATGGTTTGTGGGGTCATTAACCACTCTGTGCGATCAACAGGCTTGTTCACATGCTTCTCAACATAGTAGTTGCTCATAAATTGTGTGGCACGCACCATATTCTCATAGTAGCTCAACTTTTCATCGATGTCGAGTTTTGAGTAGTCCATCCATTCATCAGGATAGCCAATCTTAACATAGAAGCTATTGAGCTTTTCGTGAGCTTGGTGTTTGGTAGCTTCGCTCATCCATTTTTGTGCATCAATGCGCTGTCCCAAAGCCACTTGCAAGTTCTTAACCAACTCAACCATGCGTTGCTTAGACGACTCGGGGAAATACTTCTCCACATACAATCTGCCCACAGCCATACCTAAAGCACCTTCTACGGCACCTACGGCACGCTTCCATCGTGGACGATCTTGTTCGGCACCAGCCATGGTGTGATTGTAGAAGTTAAAAGCCTCTTGGCGGAAACGGTCGCTCAACGAGCTGCAGGCATCGTTCACTACTTTATAATAGAGATAGGCTTTCAACTCATCAACTGAGCATTCTGCCAATATTTTCTCAACTTCGTGAATAGGTTCGGGTTGGCTTACAGAGATTTCTTTGAAAGCAGGAACACCATTTAGTAAGAACAATGTACTCCAGTCAATACCAGGGAAGTCTGTCAACAATTTTTGGTAAGACATCTTATGGTAGTTGCCTTCCACATCGCGTTGTTTTGTTGCACTGTATGATGCTGTGGCAATACGTGTTTCAATTTTCAGCACAGCCTCCATAGCTTGGGCAGCCTCTTCGGCGTTCATGCCCGTCATGGTAAAGAGTTTTTTTACGTACTGACGATAAGCCTCGCGAATTTTTTTGGTAGGTTCATCGTTCTCTAAGTAATAATCGCGTTCGCCCATCGAAATGCCACCTTGATACACTTGCATCAAGTTCCATTTAGCATCCTTTAAGTCAGCATCACAACCAAAGCTAAAGAAGTTGGGGATACCCATTGATTGCAATTTTGCCATTTCGTATTGTACAGCCTTGCGCGAGTTCAATGCCTGAACTTCGTCAAGCAAAGCCTTGATGGGTGCATAGTCCTCCTTATTGCGGCGAACGCTGTCCATTGCCAATCGATAGAGCGAACCAATTTTTTGTTCCAATGTGCCTTGTTTGTGTTGTTTGGCAGCCATTTCCTCAATGAGTTCGCGCAGTTGTTTGCGATTGTTTTCTGCCAACGCATCAAACTGGGCATAACGTGAGTACTCAGGTGTAAGTGGATGAGCAGCAGTCCATCCTCCTGTAGCATACTGGTAAAAGTCTGTTCCAGGTTTAGCAGTCAAGTCCATATTGGCCTTGTCAATGCCCGACGATAAATTGTCTTGTTGTGCCCAAGCTGAAGATGCAGCAAGAGCCAACGCTGGTAAAAAGTATTTTATATTCATTGTAATGAAGTGTTAGCGAGTGAATAAATAACACCTACTTATAACTTTATGTTCTTATTCCAAAGCCTCCATAGCTTCTTCCCAAGCCGTTTCAGCGGCAGAGAGTGCTTGTTGAAGTTGGCTATATTGTGTAAATAGGGTTGTGTCGGCAGCTCCTTCGGGTGTTGCAAGACGCGCTTCAAGAGCCGATTTTTCAGTTTCAAGTCTTGTAACTTCAGCTTCGCAGTGTTCTACTTCACGTTCAAGCTTACGACGAATTTTGGCTTGTTCCTTGCGCTCCTCATACGACAGCTTACCCTCAGACATCGTAGCTGCGTTTGCAGATGAAACAGCTGGAGTGGGAGAGGTTGTGGTAGTTGCTGAGGGAGAACCCGCAGTGTGCAACTCATCGAGCGATTCCATTTCCTTTTTCTGCAAAAAGTCGTAGATGCCACCAATGTGTTCGCGTACTACACCACCTCCAAATTCATACACCTTCGTAACTAATCCATCGAGAAAGTCACGGTCGTGGCTTACCACAATCACCGTACCATCGAATGCTCGGATAGCTTCTTTAAGCACATCTTTGGTGCGCATGTCAAGGTGGTTGGTTGGTTCGTCTAAAATAAGGAAGTTGACAGGTTCAAGCAAGAGTTTAATCATAGCCAAACGAGAACGTTCGCCACCTGAGAGCACTTTTACCTTCTTGTCTGAAGCTTCGCCCCCAAACATAAAGGCACCGAGTATGTCGCGTATTTTAAGGCGGATATCACCTTTGGCAACATGGTCTATAGTGTCGAACACCGTTAATTCGCCATCAAGCAACTGCGCTTGGTTTTGAGCATAATAGCCAATTTCTACGTTGTGTCCTAACTTTAGGGTACCAGTATAAGAAATTTCGCCCATTATGCACTTAACGAGTGTAGACTTACCTTCACCATTCTTACCCACAAAAGCAACCTTTTCACCACGTTCAATGGTAAGATTTACGTTGTGGAACACGCAGTGCTCGCCATAGTCTTTACGTAGTTCATCGCAAATTACGGGATAGTCACCCGAACGTGAGCAAGGCGGAAATTTAAGATGCAAGCAAGCGTTGTCCACCTCGTCTACCTCAATAGGTACGATTTTTTCGAGTTGTTTGATGCGGCTTTGTACTTGCACCGCCTTTGTTGGTTTGTAACGAAAGCGTTCAATAAAGTCCTTAATATCGGCAATCTCCTTTTGTTGATTTTCGTAAGCTCGGAGTTGCTGTTCGCGACGTTCGGCACGCAGTTTCACAAACTCGTCATATTTCACCTTGTAGTCTGTGATTTTTCCACACGATATTTCGAGCGTGCGATTGGTCACGTTGTTAATAAATGCGCGGTCGTGACTAACAAGCACCACAGCACTTGCAGAGTGTGCCAAGAACTTTTCGAGCCAACGAATACTCTCAATGTCAAGGTGGTTCGTGGGTTCGTCTAACAACAACACATCAGGACGGCGCAACAAAAGTTTGGCTAACTCAATACGCATACGCCATCCTCCCGAGAATTCACGTGTAGGACGATTAAAGTCGGTGGGAGCAAAGCCTAAGCCTTGCAACGTACGTTCCAATTCAGCATGATAGTTCATACCGCCCATCATTTGAAAGCGTTCACTCTCGTGCGTAAATCGTTCAACGAGTTCCATGTATTCAGGACTCTCATAGTCGGTGCGTTCGGCAAGTTGGTTGTTGAGGCGTTCAATTTTCTCTTGCATCTCGCTGATGTGGTCGAAAGCCTTTTCAGCTTCTTCCATCACCGTGTGCTCATCGCTCAGCACCATCACCTGTGGTAAGTAGCCAATGGTAATATCGTTTTGCACGGCTACGGTTCCCGAAGTTGGTTGTTGATGCCCCGATAATATTTTAAGAAGAGTAGATTTGCCCGCTCCGTTTTTACCCACCAAAGCAATACGATCTTTTTTATTGATTACAAAAGACACATCGGTGAATAGCGGTCGTGCACTAAATTCTACTGAAAGATGTTCTATTGAAAGCATTTCAATATGCGAAATAAGTATTACACTCTAATGGAATGGAACAAATTACCAAACTGCAAAACAAAAATACAGTTTAGTAAAACCATTAGAATGTAATACTTAAACTTAAAACTTTATACTTAAATTTTTAATGGGTGGTTCTAATAATTCTGATAAGTTGATTTGTGCCCTATCGTATGTGTATTTTTCTTTGAGAATATGGGCTGCGGTTCGGCTAAGATTGCAAGCGAGCTTACATCTTCGCTCTCACCTTGCACCATATTTGTTAGTGAACGAAGGAGCATAGCGGGCTATGTGACTGAGCGAACTGACAAACATGGTGCAAGGCGAATGCAATCAAACATGTTTGAATTGCTGAGCCGCAGCCCATGTTCTCAAAGAAAAAAGACACATGCGAGAGGGTGCAAAGCAACTATCAGAATTTTAGAATTTTAAAATCAGAATTTTTAGAACCACTCTAATAGCTTCTTGCCACAATCACCTTGCAAGTAGCAGGTTTGCCACTTACCATGTCAATACCAGGGTTGCTTTGGTCAACGCCGTAGGGAACACAACGAATGGTTGCTTGTGTGTCGGCCTTGATTTGAGCTTCGGTCTCTTCAGTACCATCCCAAGGGCAGAGGAAGAAACCGCCATCTTTAATGCGCTGCTTGAACTCTTCGTAATTGTCGCATTCAAAGGTGTTGTCTTCGAGTCGCTTCTTAGCTTTGGCAAAGATGTTTTGCTGAATTTCTTCAAGCAAATTCTTAACGTAGTCCTCAATACCTTCGAAGGGAAGTGTTTCCTTTTCGAGCGTATCACGACGCATCAATTCGATAGTACCATTTTCAAGATCGCGACCACCCATAACCAAACGTACGGGTACACCCTTCAGCTCATAATCTGCAAACTTGAAGCCTGGGCGCTTATTGTCGGCATTGTCATATTTCACGCGGATGCCCATCTTGCGGAGACGTTTAGCCAATTCACCGAGTTTTTCGTTGAACTTAGCCAATTCATCGTCACCCTTATAAATAGGTACGATAACCACCTGGATGGGAGCGAGGTGAGGAGGCAATACAAGACCATTGTCATCAGAGTGAGTCATGATGAGAGCACCCATCAAACGTGTACTTACACCCCATGAAGTAGCCCAAGCATACTCCATCTTGTTCTCCTTGTTCACGAATTGTACGTTGAAAGCCTTGCCAAAGTTCTGGCCCAAGAAGTGGCTCGTACCGCTTTGCAAAGCCTTGCCATCTTGCATCATAGCCTCGATAGTGTAAGTGTCGAGTGCACCAGCAAAACGCTCGGTAGCACTTTTCACACCGCGAACAACAGGCACTGCCATAACCTCTTCAGCAAAGTCGGCATACACGTGTAGCATTTGTTGAGCACGTGCTTCGGCTTCTTCTTTCGTAGCGTGTGCTGTGTGACCTTCTTGCCAAAGGAACTCTGAAGTGCGGAGGAAAAGGCGAGTACGCATTTCCCAACGCATAACGTTACACCACTGGTTGCAGCAGAGGGGCAGATCGCGCCATGAGTGAATCCACTTGCGATAAGTATTCCAAATTGTGGTTTCAGAGGTAGGACGAATAATAAGTTCTTCTTCCAACTTAGCAGCAGGGTCTACTACTACGCCATCGCCCTCAGGATTAGCCTTCAAACGATAGTGTGTAACTACGGCACATTCCTTAGCAAATCCTTCTACGTGTTCAGCCTCCTTTGAAAGGAAACTCTTAGGGATAAGCATAGGAAAGTATACATTCTGCACGTCAGTTTCTTTAAAACGTGCATCAAGTTCTTGCTGTATTTTTTCCCAAATGGCGTAGCCGTAGGGCTTGATAATCATACATCCACGAACGTCTGACTGTTCAGCCAAATCGGCCTTTACAACGAGTTCGTTATACCAGCGCGAATAGTCAACGCTGCGCTTCGTAAGGTCTTTCAGTTCTTTTGCCATTGCTATTTTAGCTATGTGAGGGTGTGAACGGAGTTATGTGTATACACTTCACTTTGTCAACCCTTAGTTTTGTTTTGTTTATAATTTCCATGCAAAAGTACAAAATAAACAAGCATGAAGGTGTGTTTTGTCTATGTTTTTGTGTAAAAATAGTCTATATAAGATGGCTCTTCGTCTATTTTCCTTATCTCAAGTACACTTTTTGCTTTATAAATTTTGGTTTTTTACTTACAAGGTGTAACTTTGCCTATACAAAAACATTTTTATAATACAAAACAAAGCTATTCTATTATGAAAAGTATGAAGTTATCTGTTTGCGCTTTGAGCGCAGCAATGCTGCTTTGCAGCTGCGGTGGCATGACAAACACTGCAAAGGGTGGTCTTATTGGTGGTGCAAGCGGTGGCGCACTGGGTGCACTCGTAGGTCAACTCATTGGTAATGGCAAAGGTGCTGCTATTGGTGCAGCAGTAGGTACTACAATTGGTGCAGGTGCAGGTGTACTCATCGGTCATAAGATGGATAAGGCAAAGAAGGCTGCTGAGGCTGCTAAGGCTAAGGCTGAAATTCTTCAGGGTACTGATGGTACTCAGTATGTAAAGGCTACTTTCGATAGTGGTTTGCTCTTTAACACCAGTTCTGCAGAACTCAGTGCTGATGCTAAGGCTGCTATTGCTACATTTGTTAAGAACTTGAAGGCTGCTGATAGCAATGCTTCATTCGAACTTGCTATTTGTGGTTTTACTGATAATGCAGGTTGGAAGAATTGCACAGCAGTTCAGAGCAAGCAAAAGAACCTCGCTCTTTCACAGAGCCGTGCTGAGTCAGTAAAGGCTCAGATTGTTGGTGCTGGTTATCCTGCAGCTCGTTTGGTAAGTGTTAAGGGTTATGGTGAAGAAAATCCTGTAGCTAGCAATGCAACTGCAGCAGGTAAGAAGGAAAACCGCCGTGTAGAGGTTTACATCCTCCCCAGCAAGGACATGATTGAAGCTGCTAATCAAGAAGCAGGTAAATAATTAAACATTGCTTGTAAAAAAGGTAATCTGTTTTTAAATACAAGTTCTGTGGAACAAGTTATTTAGAAACATCCAAAATGTAAAAAGGCGTTCATTCTGTTGTATGAGTGAACGCCTTTTTTTGGCATAGTGAATACTCAGAGTTTAATTATTTGAGTATGAATTAATCTGTGTCTCTTATGTCGGTTTCACCTCATTAGGTAGGGTATTCCCGAAATCTTATGCCAAGTAGTCTGTAAAGTATAAAGGCTTAGTAAAGACCGTCCAACCTTAGGCTGGACGGCAAAGTAATATGTATTAAAAGGCAAAGTATATTGATTAACTTTACCTTTTCTATTGATTAACTCGGACTTGTTAATTGATTGCTCTGAAAAGGGGTGAATACGGATTATCACTGATTGTACTGGTTTCTTTCTCTTCGGATTGAAAAGGAAGAAAGGGGGGGGCTTGCAGAATAGAATTTTTATAGGTCTTTCCCTAAAAGCAGTCTAAAGTGTCGAAAAAAAGTATGTTTACTTACTTTGCCATTTAAGTTAACTTACTTGGCAAAGTAAGTTAACATACTCGGGCTTGTTTGTTAACTTACTTTTTGGGGCATAAAATATTTCAAGTAGGAAATAAGGTAGACAAAAAAAGCCACCAGCTAAAAAGCTGATGGCTGTATGTTGCATTTGTTCCACTTGGAACTTATTTGCTACATTAAGATGGAGAACATAAATTAGTTCTTGAAGAAGTCCTTAACGGCTTCGTTGGGAACCATCTGTTCGTCAAAGATATAAGCACCAGTTTTGGGGCTCTTTACCATCTTGATTACCTTGGTGTATGAACGTCCGTCGGTCTTACCTTCCTGGAGCGTTGCGACTGTTTTCTTTGCCATGGTTTACTGTGGTTTATTTAATTTCTTTGTGGATGGTCATTCTGCGGAGAATGGGGTTGTACTTCTTCAACTCCAAACGTTCGGGAGTGTTTTTGCGGTTCTTCGTCGTGATGTAACGAGAAGTTCCGGGAAGTCCGCTTTCCTTCATTTCAGTGCATTCGAGGATAACCTGAACGCGGTTGCCTTTAGCTTTCTTTCCAGCCATTGTTTTCTACGTTTTTAGCCGATTACTTTAATATTTTTCCAATCGCAATATCCCTTGGCTACGGCGCTGTTGAGAGCGGCGTCCAAGCCGACCTTGTTGATGAGGCGCAGACCTGCGGCGCTAATGCGGAGGCTGATCCAGCAGTCCTGTTCAACATAGTAGAACTTCTTAGTAAACAAGTTTACATCAAACGAGCGCTTAGTGCGACGCTTCGAGTGAGAAACGTTGTTGCCAATCATGGCCTTCTTTCCTGTAATTTGACAAATCTTAGACATTGCTTTCGCTTTGTTTCTTGTTGTGTGATAAGATGTTGGGCATTGTTGCACGTATTTCCTTTCCAGTTTGGGTTTCAGGCTTTGTTGTTGCGTAATCTTGGGGTGGTTTCCTTAAATTAACCATCTGTCAAGACGTGCTGTCCCGTTTACGAGGTGCAAAAGTACAAACTTTTTGATTTACACCAAAGTTTTTGCACCGTTTTTTTACAAAAGCGATGCAAAAACTTTATTTATTGCCCATTTTAGGGACTATTCGGAAATATAATTCTAACTTTTTTGTCAGTCTTTATTCGGCTACCGTATCGCCTTCTTCACCCTTGATAAAGTCGAGCAACATGTGCATAGCAGCAGAAGTGGCTGAGGCTAAGTTCTTGTCGCGGCCATTGTCCTCTTCAATCATGCGAGTAACAATATGGTCAGTGTTACCTACAGCAATCCAAATAGTACCAACAATCACACCCGACTTGCCACCATCAGGACCGCCAGGACCAGCATAACCGCTGATAGCTACGGCATAGTCTGTGTTGAAGAGTTTGTTAGCGCCCACAACCATTTGGCGAACAACTTCCTCGCATACGGGAGTCTGTTCTTCAATAACTTTGGGGTCAACGTTGAGGAGATTTTCCTTAACCTCGTCAGCGTAGCAAATTAAGCCACCTTTATAGTAGTTTGAGCTACCAGGAACGGCTGTGATAACACTTGCAATGCGACCAGCGGTGCAGCTTTCAGCAGTAGAGAGCGTTTTGCACTCGCGCCACAAAATTTCATTGATTTCCTTACTTACCAGTTTGAGATCTAAATCCATTTTTTTCTTGTATTTGCGTTTTGTTGGGATACTTATTTATTTTCACTTTATATTCAGAACCCATCTTTTGTTAGAGTGTAGTTCTTGAGTATGCGGGTTTGTCGATAGAACAGAAGTCCTTGTCAAGATATTTAAAGTAGCCAGTAATGGCAATCATTGCCGCATTGTCGGTGGTGTATGAAAAACGTGGGATGTAAATGTCCCAACCATTCTTCTCAGCTCTTTCTTTAAAGGCGTTGCGCAGCCCTGTGTTTGCAGAAACTCCACCTGAGAGTGCTACGTGCTTGATGCCTGTTTCTTTAACAGCACGATCAAGTTTCTTCATTAAAATGTCCACAATGGTACGTTCTAATGAAGCTGCTAAGTCTTCCTTGTGTTGTTCTATAAAGTCGGGGTTGTCTTTAATTTGATCGCGTAGGAAGTAGAGGAACGAAGTTTTTAACCCCGAAAAACTATAGTCTAAACCGCTAATATTAGGCTTAGCAAATTTATAAGCTTCGGGATTTCCTTGTCGAGCCAATTTATCGATAATAGGTCCACCCGGATAGCCAAATCCCATTACCTTCGAACATTTATCCATTGCTTCGCCTGCGGCATCGTCAATGGTTTGTCCCAAGATTTCTAATTTATTATAGGCATTCACCTTCACAATTTGCGAGTTACCACCGCTTACTAATAAGCAAAGGAAGGGGTAGGGCGGAAGTTTGTGCTCATCGTCTTTGGTTTGTATGAAGTGTGCCAAGATGTGACCTTGCAGGTGGTTTGCTTCAATGAATGGGATGCCCAAAGAGGTTGCCAATCCTTTAGCAAATGAAACCCCCACGAGTAGTGAACCCATAAGTCCAGGTCCTAAGGTAACTGCAATAGCAGAGAGTTCCTCCTTTTTTACGCCAGCTTGTTTGAGTGCTTGGTCTACTACTGGCACAATGTTTTGTTGGTGAGCACGCGAAGCCAATTCTGGTACAACACCTCCATATGCTTTATGCACGGCTTGACTGGCAGTGACGTTACTCAACAAAAAACCATCGCGTAACACGGCAGCCGAAGTATCATCGCAACTCGATTCTATAGCAAGAATTGTAATCATTGTAATATCAAAACTTTTTTAGCGGAGTATGTTTAGTGTGTAAGCACTTCCAAACCATTCTCTGTCATCAAGAAAGTGTGTTCCCATTGTGCTGAGGGCAATTCGTCTTCAGTCACAACGGTCCAACCATCCTCTTCGTCAATAAACACCTCGTGTGTACCCATATTTATCATAGGTTCGATGGTAAATACCATACCGGGTACTAATAACATGCCGTGGTGGTGTGTGTTGTAATGGTCAACTTCAGGGTCTTCGTGAAATTCGAGTCCTACACCATGTCCACAAAGGTCGCGAACTACACTAAAACCATTTTTGCGAGCATGTTTTTCGATAGCCTTACCAATGTCACCTACAAACCCCCAAGGTTTAGCGGCTTCTGCGCCAATTTGCAAGCATTCTTTGGTAACGCGCACAAGTTTCTCTTTTTCGGGTGATGTTTTACCGATAATAAACATGCGTGATGCGTCACTAAAGTATCCATCAAGAATTGTGCTAACATCCACATTGATGATATCGCCTTCCTCAAGAATTTCATATTCAGAGGGGATGCCGTGGCACACAACCTCGTTGATGCTTGTACACACGCTTTTGGGGAAGCCCTCGTAGTTAAGGGGTGCAGGGATTGCACCATGTGCTACTGTGAAATCGTAGACTAGTTTATCGATTTCGGCAGTACTCATGCCAGCGTGAATTTCCTTTTCAATTAAGTCGAGCACGCCCGTGTTTACTTCGCCCGAGCGTTTAATGCCCTCAATTTGTTCAGGCGTTTTAATTAGTTTACGTGTCGGCACGAGTTCTCCTTTGTTTTGAAAACTCAGTATGCGTTTGTCGAAATCTGTAGGTTCTTGTCCTTTGGGGACGAACCAATTTCTTGTTTTTTTTCTGAACATATATTATAATATAAAGGAGTGGCGCTTAGCCAATCCGTTGCAAAGTTAGTGCAAGGCGAGAGAAGTACAAAACGAAAGTCAAAAAACTTTCGTTTTTACTTCCGAGCCGCAGCCTAAATTGGCGTAGCAGAGTTAGTGCAAGGCGAGCGTATAGCAAAGAAAAAACTTGTTTTTATTATAATGCATGGTCGCATTTAATGCGTTAGCTTGCCTTTTAAATTTCAGAATAAATCAGTTCGCCGTTAATCCTTTCAGATTTCATTACGCATATTTTTTCAACGCGCATAGTAGTCTCAGGTACTTCGATATGGGTAAGAATTTGTGAGGGATGTTGCACCAAAGAAATGTGCGGAATAAAAGCCAATGTGCTATGGGGTATCCCATGTGCTGTTAAGCGTTCGCGTAGTTGAATAGCTATTGTGGTGGTAGGTTCGCTCTCTTTTATACCGCACCATATAACCCCAGCTTTTGTAGGAAAGGTTCCAAGTTTGCCCAAAGTTATAGAGAATGGTTCAAACGCGACCTCGCTCACTGCTTTGCGTATTTGTGGTAAGTTATATTTTTCGCCAATAAAGGCAAGTGTCATATGTAGGTTACCATACGAACAGAAGTTTCCTTCAATGCCTTTCGCTTTTAACGCGTTCTGTACTCCAACAAGAGAATTCTTAAACGCGTCGTTAAATCGTATTGCTATAAAAATGCGAGACAAATGTATTAAGTAATAAAGATTTTTAAATCAGAAGTAATACAAACGATGGAATGGATGCAAGTAAAGTAGTGGGTTACCCCTTAATACTCAAATAGGTTGTTCCTTTCAAACTATCATTAAATCGTATACCTAGTTTTTCAATGCGCGAGCAATCCATTGTGAGATTTCTGGTTTGTTCGCAGAATCTTTCTTCATCGGGCAAAATCCATTTAGAGGGTTCATTCAATCCCATCACCTCAGCAACTTGCAGAAAAAGTTTGTAACTATTCAAAGTGTTACCACTACCAAAGTTATAGATGCCACCAGGCAGCGAGAAAGCTAATTCCATATTTCTAACAACCTCCCAAACATTTGTTACACCGCGATATTCGTGAGTAGCTGCTTTTAAGGTAGAACCCTCGTTGTATGCCTTTTGCAAGTTAACCAAGATGTTGCTATTCAACTTCATTGCACTATTCGGAGCATCATACATCCAAGTAAGTCTGAGTCCTACGGCAAGCGGATAATTTCTCAGAGCCCTTTGTTCAGCCTCTAATTTGTGCTGTCCATACACATTGACAGGTTGAAGCACATCTTCTTCTTTTAGTGGACCAAGCTGTGGCGTACCATTATATACCTGGTCGCTCGACATAAAAATAAATTTAGCACCAATTAGTTTACAAGCCTTTGCCAACTTCACTGTGCCTTGTACATTAACCCTATGCGACTCCTCGGGGTGTTGTTCACAATACCAAGTGTTGCTAAGTGCCGCACAATGCAGCACAATGTCTGGACGATGCTCCTCAACATAAGCCCTTACAGCCTCTTCTCTACTCACATTCAGTTCGCTATGCGTGGGCAGAAGCAGTTCGTATTTGTCTTTATAGTAAAGAGCTAACCGACTTCCTAAAAAGCCTGTGCTACCAGTAATCAAAATTTTCTTCATGTGCTTATTTATTGTGTGTAAGATGGTTCATTAAGTTTGTTTATAATTTCTCAGGACAAAGAAGTGTAGACACGTAAAGCAGTCCTGCAATCATTAGCGAAGCCCCCAATCCTACATAGAATGAGGCAATAAACGATGGTGGAATAGCAGGACAACTCCTAAGTAATATGCCAAAAGTAATCATAAAAGCCATGATAACATACGATTTTACAGGCATTATGTGCCATACCTTTCGTTTGTCGGCATCAATATCCCGAATACGTCGCACATTCTTAAACAGCATTTTAACAAACATATTCGAAAACAGAAACATCGTTACCATACAGCCCATAATCATCAAAACCGAGGTGTTGTCAATATGTGTCCATGACACCACACCAATTCTGCAAACATTAAAGCCTGCAATTAGCCAGATAATACCAGCAATGAAAGCGAGAGATTTGGTCTTCATATCTTATATCCTAAAATAATTTTGAATACCTATTTATATTCACGTCTAAACCTGTCTCTTATACACATCTGACGCTGCCGACGATCTTACGCGTGTAGA
>UQPD01000008.1 GCA_900542795.1 uncultured Prevotella sp.
AGATGTGTATAAGAGACAGGTTACGCCTGCACGTACTTTCCTCGAAAAGGCATTTCTTCTCTGCGAGGAATATCAGAAAGCCGAGCCACGAACTCTTAGGATGACACGTCATTTCTACGATTTGGAAAAGCTGATGCAGACTCCATACGCAGAAGTGGCTCTCAACGATGTGGCATTATACGAAGACATCGTCAATCACAGACGCAAATTCTATCATGTGGGGTTTGTGGATTATGACAAAGAGCTACCACAAAGCATCCAGATTGTTCCAAGCGACGCACTCTTGCCAAGTTATGAGGCAGACTACAATGAGATGAGGGGTAGCTTCATCTATGGCGAATCTTTGGACTTCTCTGCCCTCATGAAAAGAATGACGGAACTTCAAGAACGTTTCCGAAAGATTTCAAACGAGCTATAACTACAAATATAGACTCTATATCTTCTCCTGTATGCCAAGGACTTAGCTCCTTACGAGGATGAGAATGGTAAGATTATCTACGGATTTGGAGTTTCCAATAAAAAAGAGTATTTTTGCAGCAACAAATCCCACCACGCCTCTCAACGATGCGTACCACGGTGGGACTTCGCTTTTTATAAAGGTATATGAAATATGGAATTCAAAAGCAACTTTGGATTTTTATTATCTAAGGCAATCTGACATTTCTGAGGGAAGTCCATGTAGGACTTGTAAAGATTACGAAGTATGTAGAATTCCGAAACAAGTATGTTATAGAGATATTGTAAGAAAATATGGTACAAAGCATTGGGATTATCCAGATGTAAACTGTCCAAAAAGCCTATGAAAAAGTATCTGTGTATATTTTTTTGCTTTATGCAATGCACAATAATAGGGTTTGCTCAAAACGAGCAAACCCTAAAACAAGATACCATAAAGCTTTCTGACGTGATGGTTTTGGCTGAAAGGCCATTGATTCAGCATAAGGCAGACAGAATGATTGTCAGTGTTGAGCATAGCAAATTGCTGAAGTCACGTTCTCTTTCTAACATATTGAGTTTGATTCCTGATATTGATTATGATGGCGAAGGGGGTATCAGAATTATGGGTAATGGTGTTAGAATATATGAAAATGGAAGAGTGGTGAACTTGAGTGGTGTACAGCTTAAAAGATACCTGTCTTCTTTGCGTGGCAATGACATCAAGAGTCTGGAGATACTGCCACAAGCAACAGCTGAATATGATGCGGAAGGCGGTACTGCTATTATTGTTGTTAACCGTCAGAAGAAGCGTGAATATGGTTTTTCTGGTTATGTAGGTAGCGAATACGAACGAAAAAGTAGAAATTCACTGTCTGAATTTACGGGACTTACATATTCGTGGGGCAAATTTGCTCTTTACGCAAACATGGCTTTAGGTCAATCAGAAAGTAGAAGTAAAATCAACGAAAACGACTATGGACGCGACGTAACTTTGGGTAGCCGATCGGAAAGTACAGATAAGGGTCGTTACTATATGCCTAAATTGGGCTTTGACCTTTACATTTCTTCCAAGCAATATTTAGGTGTGGAATGGTCGGGCAGTTACTCAAAAGACTATTCCAACGATTGTCAGGTCATTTCTTCAATTGTCGACAACAGTCAACATCCGACAAGCATCAAGAGTTTTGCGCCATACATGCTAAGGAATAAGAATAATAACATTACCTTAAACTATGAATGGGCGACAGATACACTCGGTAGTAAATTGAATGTCATTGCAGATTATGCAGGAAAAAGAGAGCGTGATTTGTATGAATACGAGAACAAATATACATTAGGTATAGGCTCGGATAGTGTAATATCCAAGTCGCAACCCTCATGCGAGCGCATAGACATTTATAGTGCGCAGGTAGATTTTGCAAAGATTTTAAAATGCCATCAGTTTAATGTTGGTGCTAAGTACGTCTATGCAGACATCAACTACAATAGCAGATTATTTTTCGGAAACACAACCTTAGCGGGAGTGTTGTCAGAAAACATTGACCAGCAAGACGATTTCAAATACTTTGAGCAAAGGTTTGCAATATTCGGAATGTATAGGTATACATCGTGCCCTTGGGAATTTCAAGTAGGAGTGCGTAATGAATATACAGAATGGAATACACGACAATGGGTGAGAGAAAAACTACGTAACAGCCGAAGCGATAATAAACTTTTCCCTTCGTTTTTTGTGAAAAGAGATATGGGAAAAGGCAATGCTTTGTCGCTGAGCTATACGCAGTCGATAAATCGTCCATCGTACCAAATGGTTAATCCGTTTGTCTTTCATCTGTCTGAAACATCTTACAAGGAAGGCAATCCCAAATTAAAAGGTGAGTTGCTATATAACGCAGCACTACAATTCATCCTAAAATCGAAATATGTTTTCTCTCTGTCCGCCCTCTTCATAGATAAAAAAATAAATGAGTTATACGAGCAGATTGGAGAGAAACAAACACGCTACACATTAAAAAACGATGGATCAACCAAAAGATTGACACTATACATGGGCATACCATTTACGTGGGGAATGTGGAATTGTAGGAACAATGTAGAGTTAAGTCAGAGTCTGTATGAGAACAGCATCAAGCGTGTTAATAACTTTGGAGTTGTTCTGTCCAGTTTCAATCGCTTCAGAGTGTCAAAACATCTTACGGCGGTGGCAAACATACGCTATGTAAGACATTATAAGCAACTTTATCTTATTCAAAAGACAAATTATATCGGCGTGGACATTGAGGGTGATTATAATTGCTTTAAGGATAGGTTGAATGTCAACTTTGGTGTAAAAGACTTGTTTAATAGTAGAGGTAAAAACAAGCAAATATTCAAGAACGGGGATTTTGAGCACCATTCTGAGTTCGATTTTCTCTCACGTAAGTTCTTTCTTAGTGCAACATTTAGTTTCTCGGCAGGAGCAAAACGGTCGAGTAGACATGAAAAGGCGTATTCTAATGAAGAGGATAAAGAGAGAATGTAATGAGCGATTTCCCAAAAGCGGAATCATATAACCATTGAAAAGCTATAAATGCGAGTTCGGTATATGAAACGCTAAAAGTAAATAGGGTAGACGAGCAAAAATTTTGCTCGCTATTTGCTAATTCCATGGTTATTAGTAACTATATAGTGAACAAATGAATTAGCCTACTATATTTGATTTGGGTGACGCCTTGACGAAGTCTGGTATTTGTGCAGAAAAAAGTGCTTTCTGAAGACCATTATTCGTTAGGGCAGATATATAACGATAGCCAGGCATGAGAATGAGAGGGGACAAGCTCTCTCTTACTCTCATACCTGGCTACCTTATATCACCCATAACGGGGTGAGGCTGGCGCATGAAACATTGATGATTCTATCAAAAATCGTGCAGAAAAAATGCGAATTTTGAACACCCTACCCGTTAGGGTATATATATAACGATAGCCAGGCATGAGAGTAGGGGTGTTCCCCAAACTATCATGCCTGGCTACCTATTACTTATTACCTATATTACATTACTTGTCTTTTTTTCCAAAAACAGAGAAGTGTACGTAACGTTTAGGATGTGCTTTAAGATCCAACATCAGTGAGTCGGCATTGCGGAGCGTAGCGTTGAGGTTATCGTAAACTCCACGGTCGTTAAGGAAGAGTCCTAATGTGTTGTCCTTGCTCTGCAACTTGTTGTTGAGTGAGGTAGACATGCCGTTTAATTGTTCAGAGAGTTGGTGCGCACTAACCAAAGTAGCGTTCACATTGTTCAGCGTAGTCTGTACGTCCAAGTTTGCCAAATTCGCTGTTAGACGTTCAGCATTAGCAGAAGTACGTTTTAAGCTGCCCAACATCACAGGGATGTCGTTGTGCATCATGCCATTCAGTTGCACAGAAGTTTCGCGCAAATTGTCGGTAATATCCTTTGCGTTGTGTAATGTAGCAGTTAGGGCAGGGTCGCCAGTTAGACGATTTAAGTTATCGATAATTGAATCGAGCTTAGGTAGCATCTTTTCAATTTGTGGTACCATAGCAGTCACCTTATCCATGGCCCCCTCGTGCATGCGTCCGCTCAGCGTGTCACCTTGAGCAAGGTTTTGAGTAGGGTTGGGACCGAGCACAAGTGTCATCTTTACACCGCCCATCAATTCAGCCTCCAATTCAGCAGTTGTTTGTTGGGGTACGCGCATTTCGTTGTCAAGTTCAATACCTACCACTACATGTTCTCCACGACTATAGTCGTAGTCGATGGTGCGTACGATGCCCACAGGATAACCATTGGCATATACGGGAGTCGAGACCGTGAGTCCTGCTACATCTTTAAATTTTACGTAGTAGGTATTGGTAGCCTTGAAGACATTGATGCCTTTCAAGAAATTGATTCCTACAAACAGTAGCACCAAAGCCACAACAGCGGTCAGTGCAATTTTAGTTTCTTTCTTCATATTTTATGGATATGTATACCTTATGAATTGTACTTCTTTGCTTCTACTCTTTGCTTCGGGCTTCAGCTACCGAAACAGCTTTACCACCCACATAAGCAACGATGTAGGCAGCGCTAATTTTAGTTTTCACTGTTTTGAGTGCCTTTTGTGCTTCGGCGTATGAGCGGTATGTGCCGTAGAAGTATTTGTTCATACTGCCTTCTTTCACGCGGCTTACGTTAAGACCCTTGAACTGTGCGTCCTTCGTGTCGATTTGCGCTTTGCCTGCACCCACTTGAATGCGATAGGTTACTTTGACCTTTGCGGTTGTGGTGGTAGACTTTTTATTGGCAGTGTTTTGTTTCTTTTTGTCGTCTTGTTTGCTCTTGGCATCGTTAACCTTAGCTTTGGTTGCTGTTGCCTTGTTCTTGTCAGACGATGTTGTTTTATTTTTGTCGGACTGTTTTGATTTTGTTTTATCAGCCTCTTTGCCTTTTGTTGCAGACTTATCGTTTTTGGCAGTTTCCTTTGTGTTAACTGCTTTCTTATCTTTAGCATGAGCAGCTTTGTTCTGCGTGTCTTTGGCAGTTTTTTTGTTGCTTGTAGTGGCCGCAGGCTTTGTGACAGTTTTAGTGGGTGCTTTAGGCTTTTCAACTTCTTTCTTCACCTCCTTAGGTTTGGGGGTAGGAGCAGGCTTCGGTGTTTCTACTTTCTGTACAACAACCCTGTTGGGGGTAGACTCAGGAGCGGTTTGCTGACGTCGTGTGGACTGATGGTTGCGCACATTTTGCTCTGCCAACTCATTGTTTGCTCCCTCTTTGATAATGCGAGCAGTAGGCACAGCTGTTACAGGAACTACTGCCACTTCGCCAGTGTTAACAGGTGTTTGTGCTCTATCGTTATTGGGTTCGGCATTAGGTCGTGCCACGGGGGTAGCTATTTCAGCTTCGGCATTTGTGGGCAGATTTTGTGGAATGTCGTTGGCACCATGCGCGTGCATGCGTCGATAGGTTAAAAAACCATTGTAAATGCTGCGACTAAGTTCGGTAGTGCCTCGTTCAGAGTTTAAGTAAGCCTCCTCGGCAGGTGTTGTGATAAATCCTAACTCAGTAAGCACTGAGGGCATTGAGGTGTTGCGCAACACCAAGAAACCAGCTTGGTGCACTCCCTTGTTAGGGCGTCCAGCATGGGTATATTGTTTTTGAATGGCACTTGCCAAGTCTACGCTTTGCTTCATAAACTTGTCTTGCATAAATTCAAAAATCACATAACTCTCAGCCTTGTTCGGGTCAAATCCTTGGTAGGTGCTTTTATAGTTGCTTTCAAGAGTAATAACCGAGTTCTCGCGTTTGGCTACTGCTAAGTTTGCATTGGCACGTGCCATACCGAGTGTGTAGGTTTCAGAACCATAAGCCAAGCGGCCTGCAGGCAGTGCATTGGTATGTATTGACACAAAGAGGTCGGCTTTGTTGCGATTAGCAATGTCGGCACGTGTTTGCAGGGGAATAAATACATCGCGTCGGCGGGTATAAATCACCTTTACATCGGGGCAATTCTCTTCTACCAACTTACCAAAGGCTAAAGCCACACGTAGGTTAATGTCCTTTTCTTTAGAGTAGGCACCTACGGCTCCAGCATCGTGTCCGCCATGTCCAGCGTCGATAACGAGTGTAAAGTTACGCTTTTCTGCGTTAGCCCACGAAACAATTGGGATGATTGCGAAAAATAGAACAATATATAAGAGTTTAGATAGATTGAATTTCATTTTATGCGGTGAAAAAGAGTTGTTTGCTGCACCACCTCATTATGGTACACAAGTTTCCAATTATGCCGCAAAGTTAATGAAAATCGAATTTCTAAACAAAAAGAAACTGCAAAGTGTATTCTATTTTTTCGTTTTTCTGTATGAGAACGTCTTGTAAAAGCTTTTCAAGGAGGAAAAAATGTTGGCATTGAACAGATTCTGAATGCCGTTTATTTTATAATGTAGACGACTTCATTGAGTATGTCTACCGATATTCCTGAAACTGAAACATCGCGCAAATTTTGTGCAACAACTAACCATCGATTGTTGTTTTCCAAAAATTTGCGCGATGCAAGTGTAAGTGTATGAAGAAGGGGCAGAAATGTTAATCAATGAAACGTTTGGCAAGGTTACCAAATTCCTCAATGCGACGGTCGCGAAGAAAGGGCCACCAACGGCGTACGTTTTCGCTGCGCTTCATGTCCACTTCAATCACCACATTTTCCTCTTCGTTGATAGGTGAACGGTGGAGTATTTCACCTTGTGGACCAGCTACAAAACTTGACCCCCAAAAGTCAATGCCATTGGTTTGTCCTGAAGGATCGTCCTCATGACCAGTGCGGTTAACGGCAATAACGGGTAAACCATTTGCCACAGCATGTCCACGCTGCACAGTAGTCCAAGCTTCGCGTTGGCGCTGTTGTTCTTCGGGGGTATCGCTGCTTTCGTAGCCAATGGCAGTAGGATAAATCAGCAATTCAGCACCTTGCAAAGCCATGAGTCGTGCTCCCTCAGGATACCATTGATCCCAGCAAACTTGTACACCCAGTCTGCCTACAGAAGTGTCGATAGGATGGAAACCTAAGTCGCCTGGTGTAAAGTAGAACTTTTCGTAGTAAGCAGGGTCATCGGGAATGTGCATTTTGCGATAAGTGCCAGCAATGCTACCATCGGTTTCAAACACAACGGCAGTGTTGTGGTAAAGTCCTGCAGCGCGACGTTCAAAGAGCGAAGTAACCAGTACGATGCCATGTTGACGCGCTATTTCGCTATAGAATGTTGTTGAAGGACCAGGAATTGTTTCAGCCAAGTCGAAATTGTCGGTGCTTTCAACCTGACAGAAGTAGAGCGAGTTGTGCAGTTCTTGCAACACAACGAGTTGTGCCCCCTTAGCAGCCACATCTGCAATGTTTTGTTTCAACTTTTGCTTGTTAGCCTCTACATCAGCACAGCAAGTTTGCTGCACGATACCTATTTTGAGTGTGTGGGGTTTATTCATAATGTTTGGGTGTTGAGTTCCTCTTTTTTGTGTCGTGATACATTTATTGTTAATTCCTATCGTATAACTCCTTTAGGATATTGCATGGTTACGCAATGTAATGAGCCGTGTTGACGGATGAGAGCACGACAGTCAACACCTATGATGTCGCGATTAGGGAAGGCACGGCGTAAGGTGTTAGCAGCTTCTGCATCGTTTTCAGGCTGAGCGTAAGTGGGGTAGAGTACGACATCGTTCATTACCAAATAATTGGCGTAAGTGGCAGGTAAACGTTCACCATTTTCAGCATCGTACACCGCATTTGCCATAGGCAAGGGTAGTAAGGTGTAAGGTTCGCCTTGTGCAGTGGTGAAGCTTTGCAACTGCTGTTCCATAGCCTGCAGCGCTGTGTAATGCTCATCGTTAGGGTCGGTACACTTGACGTATACAATAACATTGTTGGGACAAAGGCGTGCCAAGGTGTCGATGTGTGAGTCGGTGTCATCGCCAGCCAAGTAGCCGTGGTCGAGCCACAACACACGGTCAACTCCCAATCGCTCTTTGAGTAAAGTTTCTTTGTGCTCTTTGTCAAGTTGGGCATTGCGGTTGGGATTAAGCAAACACTCAGAGGTGGTGAGTAATGTGCCTAAACCATCTACTTCGATGCTACCGCCTTCGAGTTCAAAGTCCAAACAGTCCACATATTTTCCATGTAGCATAGGCTGTTCGCCCTCAACCAAATGCGCGTTAATGGCATTGTCGAGTGAGGCTTCAAACTTGCCACCCCATCCGTTGAAGCGGAAATCGAGCAACTCAGGACCGTCATTAGTCATTACGGTCAGAAAACCATGGTCGCGTGCCCAAGTGTCGTTAGTGGCACATGGGTAGTAACGAATGTTGTCGGTAGCACGTTTCGGCAGTCGTTGTTCAATGAGTTTGCGCACCTCCTCGGTATTGGGTGCCACAATCAAAAGCGTTTGGCGTGTCGCTATTTCGAAAGCCAAGCGCAAGTAACACTCTGTAACTTCGGGCAACATATATGCCCAGTCCGTGTCTGCGTGCGGCCAAGTAAGTTGCACACCGCTTTGCACAGCCCATTCGGGTGCAAGGGTGCGTTTTATTTGTAAAGATGCGGGTACTCCTCCATTTCCGTTGAGAAAGAGCCCCATGTTAATGTCGCTGCGTATATCGGTGGAGCGGAGTGAAAAAAGTGCCATTGCTTGTGTCTTTTACTTTAGTCAAGAATGTCTATCAGGATTAAGTATTAAGTTTTAAGTATTAAGTATTACAAACTATGTGAAGTCTAAGTGATATTTTTTTAGTCAAAAATGGTCATCAGGATTAAGTATTAAGTAATAAGTATTAAGTATTACAAACTATGTGTTTTTTGGGTCAAAAATGATTATCAATGAGCCATAAATTATTCATAAATTTTTCTTGTTTTTTTGGTCAAAAATGGCCATCAATGAGCCATAAATTATCCATAAATTTTTCTTGGGTGGGTGCGCTACGCGATGGGGAAAATTTCCATAAATAACCCCTTTCGGGGTTGGGCTGGCGCATGAAAACCTCAATAGAATGTAATACTTATTACTTAATACTTAAATGTATGCGCTACGCGATGGAGAAAATTCCATAAATAACCCCTTAGGGGTTGGGCCGGCGCATGAAAACCTCAATAGAATGTAATACTTAATACTTAATACTTAATACTTAAATAGAGTGTTGTTGTTTTAAGTAATTGATAAAGGCATCGGTGGTAAGGGGGAGATTTGCCACCTTAATCTCTTGTTGGGTTGGGAAAAAGGAGGGCGCGTAACCATCGCCACCATTGGTGATAAACTCATCTGCCACCAAGTAGTACTTCTTTTTAGGTTGCAGCACGATTCGTTTGCCTTGGGGACTTACGTAAGTGAGCTGTTTGACATTTCCCTCTGCATCTTTTTCTATATCCAAGTAGGCAGTTTGCAACCAGCCATAGCGTTGGTTATGCAGACCAAACTGCACAAGACTTTTAATTTGTTTGCCTGTGAGATGGTATACCTTGAGTGCATTAGAGAAGGGAAGAGCTTCGCCCACATCGAGCACACTCACTTTGCCTTTGCTAAATCCAGCACGTATGCTTCCAAAGTGACTGCAACCGATGATGGGCGTTTCATCCTTTAGCTGTGCTGCAGTGCGATAAGCTTCGGCGTATGCCTTGCATACCAAGGTGCCCACTTCGCTTTGGCGATATTTGTGGTCGCGGTCGTGAGGCATGTCGTGTTGGGCAGTAGTCAGAATTGTGCCAATAGGCGTGCCGCCTTTGGTAACGGTGTGTTGTAGCAGCGAGTCGATTTGCGCTTGCAAACGGGCAGGACCTTCGTTAAGGTGAGCCTTCGGTGTAACGCGAATGCTATGCGGTTCAACCTTTGTTACCTTAAGTGTTTGATTGTCGATGGTGCAAAGCAACATGCTGATGTAGTCGCCGTGCCAACGTCCTTGCACTACAGGATAGTGAGCTTGGTTGATGTAACCGCACACGCGCTGATGGCTGTGCGATGAAATGATGCCATGCCACAGGGGATTGTTGAGTTTGTAAAGATTATCTTTGTCTTTATCATCCCAAGCAGGCTGTCCGTTTTCATTGGTACAAGTACCATTGTGTGTGAGCAGCAAACGCAGATTGGCATCAGCAACGAGGTTCGCTTCGGGCAGTTGCATGACCGAGTCGAGCACAGCGGGATAGTTGCCATCAAACGAAAGTCCAGCAAGTTTGCGCACACTGGCTTGTTGGGGAGTTGACGAAGCAATTAAGCCCACGAAAGCAACACGGAAGGGACTGCCATTGGGAAGTGTGAGTGGAACACTTGCCACAGGTTGCGCAAAATCGGGTACTGCACCAGTATCGGTGCGTCGTACATTTGAGCATACATAAGTAATGTCCCAATTTTTAGGGCGTAAGGGAGAGTTATTCCATTTTTCAGCCAAAGAGCGTTGACCATCATCAAACTCGTGGTTACCCAATGCCGAAATGCGTATGCCCAAGTCGTTGAAGAACACAGGCAGCAATACTCCCTTTGTGGCATTGTAGAAATAGCTACCACCAAAATTGTCGCCAGCCGAAACTGTGATGTTGCAAGGATAAATGGTTTTGAGTGAGTCGAGTGTTTGCCACACCGAGGGTGCTCCCACAATGCCTTTTTCATCGTTGCGCACAAAGGCACCATGAAAGTCGTTGATGGAGAATATAGCTATTTGTTGTTGCGCATGACACACAGCGCTAAGGCTAAGCGCAGCGAGCAACAGAGCTTTGCGAAACTTTTTCATATATTTTTTTTGTATAGCGAGAAGTTTGTGTTTGAGGAGAAAAGCGATTTTAGCTACGACTTACTTGCAAGCCCTTGGTAGAGATGCTCATGTCAACAAAGCGAGAATTGGGGGTAAGTGGATTTTCAGTGAGCATTTGCTTAATGCGTCGTGCTGCCTCGGCATCTTTAGCCACCATATACATAAAGCCACCCCCGCCAGCACCTGGAAGTTTGTAGCCATAGCATAAGTCGTCAACACGTTGGCACAAGGTTTCAATAACCTCGGGGTTTGTGCCAGCGTCAAGCGCTTTGTTCTGTTCCCATGTAGTGCGTACCATGCGTCCAAACTTTTCGAGGTTGTTGGTCTGCATGGCATCGAACATGGTGAGGGCGTGTTGCTTCATGCCATTAAGCAAACGCAAGTGTCGTGTGTTGTTGAGGAACATGCCGCGTACGATTTCAGCCAAAATATTTTTAGCGGTGCGCGTAATGCCTGTGTAGTAGAGCAAATGGCAAGGACACATAGCATCGTCGGTAAAGAGCGTGTCGGGCAACCAACGTGCTACTGCATTTTGGTCGAAGCCTGTGGAGGTTTGCAGAAGTTTTACACCTGGCAATACACCTCCATATTGGTCTTGCCACCCTCCTCCTGTAGTAAGTAATTGTTCGAGTACAAGAGTGCGGTTGCAAATTTCGTTTTTATCCCAATTTAATCCGCAGAAATCGCTCAATGCAGCTAACACCGTAGCTGCCAACACACTGCTGGTGCCTAAGCCAGAGCCTGCAGGAATGGCAGCGAGCAAAGTGATTTCCATGCCACAACCAAAAGCTTCGAGTTGTTGGCGCAGTGTGGGAAATGACTCCTCACTAAATCCAGGCAAGAAACCAGCCAAGGTGAGTGCTGCTTTGGGAATAGAAAAGGGTGACCCTACCTTATTATATAGCTTCAGCTCATCGTAGGTTTCGATGCGCTCCATTGCACCTAAATCAATGGAACGGCAAATAATCACAGGTTCTTTACATGGTTTGACATAAACCTGCAGTGGGGGTTGTCCGTTGAGGTTAATGGCAAGGTTCACTACGTTCCCCCCTGAGATGAGGCTATAGGGAGGGGTATCAGTCCAACCTCCTGCCACATCAATGCGCACACTGCTTCGTGCCCACACAATTTGGTCGGCATAGGTAGTCATTCGGGGAGAACTTTTGTGGCGGAGTACATTTTCGGTAAGTCCCTCGCGCAACAAACTAAAAGCTTTATCTTCGAACTGTGCAGCTTGAGGGGCATCTGTAGCTCGCAAGCATTCAGAGCGGAACATGGCATCGTGAATACGTGTCATTAGGGGCGCATTTTCGGGTAAGTTGGCAGGTAGCGTCCATTGGCTTGCGCTAAATTTTTGTGCCATATCCTTCAGGTTTACCTGATAGAACACACTGCGCTGCCAGTTTTTTGCCACAATGGGCAAGGTTTGCGCTTGTAAAGCACGACGTTGTTCAAAAAGACGCGAGAGATTGGCGTGGATAGACAACTCGTCTGCCGAATAACGCGGAAGACTGCGCCATTTTTCTGTAATTCGTTTAAAGTCTTCAGTGTTAAGCGAAGGGACATTCTCGATTTCAGAATTTCCTTGCGCAGCTTGCAAGTTGTCAGCAATAAACCAGTTGATAAGTTCTCCCAACTCGTCAACATTTTCAGTAACGGGAAAGAGTTTAGCTGCTTGCAGGTCGGTGGTGTTTTGCAGTTCATTGGCTGCAATGCCACGTTTTTTAAGCCACTCAGTTAAGGGACGTTCCATAAAGAGCGTCGTAGCTTGTGTGGTATCGCCGCGGAAGGCATCGTTAAATCCATAGGGACGCACAGCAAATGCTTTTTCGCCAATCGGCACAATGTCAACACACACACCCTTGGGTAAGTATATCGTCCAATTGTTTTGTGGAACGCCCGTTACAATATTGTTCGATGTGTAGTGCCATCCCTTACCTAAATAAGCATTTTCAATCCACACGTTGTGTGTGTCGGGTGTAGGACGGTTGGCAATTAGTGCGTTTTGTGTAAAGACCGAGGTTTGTGGCTTAATGCCCTTTTGCAAAATATAGCGTTGGTCTTTTACCAAATTCTGAATAGCTACAGACGATGCAATCATATCGTTGCCTGTGCCGTAATGATAAAATTCTCCACCCGGAAGGGGAAGAATAGCCACCTTTAAGTCTGCCAATAACGCATCGGGACGTGAAGGGTGTTCGCCCAAGGCACAACCAAATTCGCTGTAAAGATCGTAGCAAACTTTGTTTTGTGTTTTCTGCATCAGTCGTTCCACCGCTTTATCACTTAGCAGCCACACGCCAATATCCATAAGCATCAAGTGCGTTTGCATGAGTTGTGCCTGTTCGTCGGTACTGGGCTTTTGCAACATAAAGTCGAGCGAGGTGGGAGATTGACGGTTCATCATGAACACCCCATGGTGCGAAGCTTGTGCTGGGTCTGCCCACAAACCATAACAAACCACATCGGCTTCGGGAATTTCTTGCAAGGGTTCGGTAGCTCTGAGTAATACGTCGCCACTCGCCACCAATGTGTGGAGCGATTGAGGAGCCTTGCGCATAATTTCGCTGTAAAGAGGCAGTTGCAAGTCGAGTAGCGTTTGGTCAATTTGTTGACCGCGTGCCCAACGAAACACAGGGATGGGGGTAAGCACCTTACCACTTGGTGCATAGGCAGGTAAGCGTCGGCTTTGTCCACCCGCATGCAGCAGGATGCGTTTTTCTTGTGCCAACCAAGTGTTAAAGTCTTGGTGGGGAGCCTCGTCAGCATGTGCTGCATTCAGTAGCCAAGCCGTGCCGCCTCCCGAACCCAACTTATGGTCGGCAGGGTCGGAGGTGCAAAAATATTCTTTAGGGGAAAGTCCCGTTATATGATGGAATGCCCCTACCACGTTGGGGGGCAGTGAAAGCAATTTCTTCATGACCAAGAATGTTTTTTGGGGGGAGAGGGCAAAGCATGCAGCGAAAAAGGGCTTTTTGCAATGCCGTTACAAAGTTACTTGTTAGCGGTGTAACCGCCAAAAGAATAACGTGCAAAGTTTTTAGGGGCGTTTTAGGGGGTTCAAAATCCTCCCCAATCAATACTTACTTATGGCAAGTGATGATCCACAAGAAGTGAAACAGGCTATTGGCTTAAACCCAATCGGCATTTATTTACCCATAATGCACCAAAGGTAAGCAGTCCATTTAACATGAGCAGTTCGTAGCCAAAAGAATAACCCCACCAAAGGGGTGCATAATGATCGAGCAAACCACAAATTAGGGGAGCTGCTAAACAAATGTAGGGTGTAAAGCGGTCGTCGATGTGTCGTTTCGTAAAAAGTCCGAAGGCATATAAACCGAGCAAAGGCCCATAAGTGTAGGAAGCCATAACATAAATAGCATTTAAAATGTTGTCGTTGCCTACCACCTTAAATATTAAAATGCAAAGTGCAAAAGCAACAGCCACTATAATATGGACAAGGCGTCGTAATGTTTCGGCATGAGTTTGTTGCTCATTTTCTTCAGAAATGCCAAGCAAATCCACACAAATTGTTGTGGTAAGTGCTGTCATGGCAGAGTCGGCACTCGAAAAAGCTGCTGCTACAATACCAATGGTAAAGGGGATAATTACCCATTGACCTAAGGTGCCCGAGCTAACCAACCAGGGCAATAGTTCATCGCCAGTGGCAGGAGGTGTAATGCCTTGTTGAGCACAGAGTGAATAAAGCAGAATGCCCATGCCCAAGAAGAGTGCATTGACGGGCAGAAAAGCCAAACCATAGCAGCACATGTCTTTTTGTGCCTCGCGCAAGTTGCGGCAAGTGAGGTTTTTTTGCATCATGTCCTGGTCAAGTCCAGTCATTACCACCACAATAAAAACACCGCTGAGAAATTGTCGCCAAAATGCTTGTTTGCTTGTGACATCCCACTCCCACATGCGACACATCGGACTCTCGGCAATGGTGTTTATTGCTCCTTGCCAATTTAACTGCATGGTGTGCATAGCGGCTACCACAATGCCCACAGCAGCTAAAAGCAAACAAGCTGTTTGCAAGGCATCAGTTCGCACCACTGTTTGTATGCCACTTTGGTGCGTATAGAGCCAAATGAGTAGGAGCACAGCGCAGGCGGTTAGAGCAAAAGGCACAATGCCGTCTCCCAAAAGTGGGGTTGTCACAAATTGTGCCAATACTATACAAACCAAGTAAAGGCGTGCAGCAGCTCCTGTGAGTTTGCTCAGCACAAAGAATAAGGCACCTGTGCGGTGGGTGCGTTTGCCAAAGCGTGTACCCAGATAGGCGTAAATGCTGGTGAGTTTGAGTCTATAATATAAAGGAAGCAATACTATGGCAACTACCACGTAGCCCACAATAAAACCTAAGCACATTTGTAAATAAGTCATGCCCGTGTTGGCAGCCCAACCTGGCACAGAAATAAAGGTTACGCCCGAGATGCTTGCGCCAATCATGCCAAAGGCTACCATCCACCAGGGTGATTGGCGTCCTGCACGAAAAAAGGCATTGTTGCCTTGGGCACCTTGTGTAGAGCTGTGGCGTGAAATAACTAAAAGTATGAAGAAGTACGCCAACAATGTTGCCAACATAAACCAAGCAGAAATAGTCATTTTTTTGGAGTGGAAAATTTTTGTGTTAGAAAAGTAAAGATGTGTTGTATACCAAGAAATTCGTAAATTCGAAATGCTCGAATTTACGAATTTCCTTATTTGAACTACTTTGCATTTTAGAGGAGGCTTGCTCCCATTGCTCCTAATTGTAAAGAATAAATAATGCCGTAGATGGTGCTCCAAACAAGTCCTAAAACCAAGCTAACGATAGCCCAAGTTTTGGCTTTGCTCGATGCTTCAACAGCTCCTAAGTAATCGCCAGTAAGATAACGGCTGTTCACCTTGCTTGCATACACAATCGACACGATGCCACAAGGCAGACAGCAGCAAATGGTTGAGAGAATGGCCCACACCATGTTAGAGTCGGGGCAAGGTGGGGTAGCACCTTGATGACCAACATTCATATTGTAAAGAGGAGGTTGTGAATGGTTATTATTGCCCATGTTGGGTTGGTGGGGAGGGGGAGGTGTGTTTGTGTTTTGTGTAGAAACAAACTCATTGAGTTCGCTAATGTTTCCAGCACGTGTCCAATTATCCATGCCATTGCACCATACTAAGGTGTCAGCAGTTACACCATAGGCAATGAACTGTTGAGGAGAGATGGGACCTTGTTGCTGATTATTTTTATCAAGATAAAAGTAATTGTTCATATTGTAAAAAATAGAAATGTGTTGCAAATGTAATTATTTTAGTTAATATGCAACGTTTTTTGACAGGAAAATAGTGAAGTCGTCTAAACTTTTCTGACGAAGATTAGATTTAGAAGTCGTCTTCTCCCTTTAAATGTTCCAAATGTTGCGTGCAATGCCCCACACCACAAATAATATGATGTAAAGAATTCCTGCTTCGCGACTCTCAAATACCCTTCGGCAGTGTTTTTGCCATTTTCCCCACATCACCCATTCAGTAAGGGCAATGCACAGAAAATAGGGTAGGGAATATACTAAAAACAGGTTATAGCCAACGGCTTCAGTCCAGTTTCCATGTGACGCTGCATGAAAAGCACGCTGAATGCCACAGCCAGGACAGTCCCATCCTGTGAGTGACTTCATCATGCACTTAGGTGCCAACACATAGTCAGAAGGGTTGAAGTAATAGAGCGCGATGCCTGCAACTAAAACCAATAATGCTGTTATGAAACGCAAATGGCGTTGCATAAAGTTTGCTACAGTGAGCACGATGCCCTTATGCGTGTGGGGGAGTGTTGCCTTGTTCGTTGTTGGTGGACAAGGTGGAGATGGCTTGTTCAGAGTTTTCAGCATGATGATGAGGCGCGTTAGCGTCTGTTGGAGTTGTGTCGGTTTCAGTTTGTGAAAGTTGATGGAGCAGTGCTTTTACATCGTTTTGCACCTGCACATATTGCGGGCAGTTGGTATACACGGTGTGTTTGCGCATCATTTCCTCAATGCTTCCCGTAGCGTTTTGATATGCCGAAAGCTCGTTTTGCATCTGCACATTGTGTTCAGCTAACCGCTTGATTTCGCGTTCACGTTCGCGGCGTAGTTGTTCGCACACTTCCGTAAGGAGTGGAAAAACAATGCCATCAAACAAGTCGTGACCACGCATATATAAATAAGTAGTTTCGGGTGTCAGTCCTAATCGCAACAGCTCTTCGCGCAAGGGTTTATAGGTTTGGCGTCCTTGAGGATATTGTTTTTGCAAACGATTGATTTTAGAATTTACCACATGGCGTAGATGTTCAAGCGTTTGTTCGGGGTGATAAAAGTTTATTTTTTGCAGTTGCACGATGTGGAAAAAGTCGAGCATTGAAAACTGTTTGTACGTGCCATAACGATAACACCATACATTCCACACAAACAAGGGCCAAATAATAATGGAAAAGTCTCTTAAAAAATTTTCGAAGTTAAACAAATGTCGGTCGTTGAGCGTAGCCATTACGCATACGGTTTGCAAGGCTGGGGCATAACACTGATAATTCTCGATGGCATAGACATAGGTGTGGAAAACGTAAGGATTGTTGCACACTTCAGCTGAGGAAAGTGTGACCCCTTGCATCAAGTAGTCGTAGTCAGCATCTACGCAAGCAATCATGCACTTACCCAATCGTGCGCCTAAGTCGTTAGCTAATGCTATTTTTTTACCCTTACAGAGTGAGGTGCGCGAAGGTAGCATTACTTCAAAGAAATATTGCTCTGTTTCGAGTGGCCGTAGCAAGTTACTCCAAAAAAACACATCGTCGTAGCTCTCTACATATGCCACAATGCGTTGTCGGGCTTTCCGTCCGCCCAATCGGTTCATGGCACTAATGTATGAGGAGTTGATGTATGATGTTAATGGTCCATGTTTTTTAACTTCATCCTCTGTTTTTTGAGCCAGATGCGATGAAGAACCATAATAGCCCCGTTCTGTAGTTTTGCGCTGACGATGCTCTTTCTTATAAAGTCGCTCTTCCTTGAGCTTTTTATATTCTTTGGTACGCATTTTAGAAGGAGTTTTTGGGGAAGGAATTAGAAGAAGTTAGAGAGGGAGATAGAAGAAACTTTTGCAAACCTTCTTCTCAAAAATTACACTGTAATATCTCCAACCTCAGTCACAGCGTCTTCCCAACCATCCATAATCAGTGCTGGTGAGTGTGTGGTGAGCATAATTTGTGCATTGGGGTTGAGCTCGCGCACCAAGGAGATGAGGCGTTTTTGCCATTCAAAATGCAAACTGGCTTCGGGCTCGTCCATAAATAACACATAGTGCTCTTGGTCTTCGGTGAGCGCAGTGAGCAAAATCAGCAAAATTTGTTTTTCACCACTCGACAATAAATAAGGAGGAAGTTTCTCGTTATATTGTATAAATTGCAACTCGTTGCTTTGGCGGTCAATGCGTTTACCTGTTTCGGCAAACAACTCGTCTACCATGTCTTGAAAACGAGTTTTTAAGTTAGCAGCCTCCGTAGCTTTTTCGCGTGCTTCAGGGTCTCCGCTCGTGAGTAGTGCAATCATGCGGTTACCCACATTAACTTGATAGTCAAGATAGCGGCGCTGAATAAGATAAAGCTGCCAGTCAAGCTCTGTTACAATGCGAGCATCGGTAATAGAACCCGAGTTTTCAAAGTTCACCATTTGGCGGTCGAAACTGCGAATAACATCATAATGAATGCCCGTAGCATCGCTTGGGTCAAAGTCAATTTTTACGCCCAATCGCCCAGTACCTTGCAAGTCGCCTGTAGTAGGCACCGTGCGTAAGTGTTGCACCAATCTGTTCAGAATAGTACTTTTACCCGCGCCGTTATGTCCGCTCAGCACATTCACATCAGGGCGTAGTTGCCACACAATGTGCTTGTGTCCGCTCCAAAGGCTTGATATTTCAATTTTATTGATGTAATTGGCAAATTTAATCATGGCAGATTCTTTTAATGTTTCCACAAAAATAGCTACTATTTGGCAAACGTGCAAATTTTGAAGAAAATGTTTTAAACTCCTTGGCTAATGCCCCCAATTATCGAAGTCGTTTTGTTAAAAAACAATCTTTGTCGAGTAAAATGGGGAGTTCGTCTACTTTAAAAGCCAAAATGTACGTTTTAATTAAACCTTCTCGGTAATTTTGCATCTCATATTACGTAAGCCAGCCCAAAGAAAATTGTATTTAGGCGTAGCGCGTACACTCCTTAGAAACAAGAAACTAACACATAACAAACCGATAAATGAAAAGAAAACTTTCTCTCTTCATCCTCTCGTTTGTCATAAGCCTTGGGGCAATGGCACAACAATGGGTGTTGACAGGAATTGCCGTAGATGGCAAGACCAAGAATCCAGTAGACTTTGCTTCGGCTGTGCTGATGCGCCCCGATAGCACCGCTGTGATGGCGGCAACTACTGACGAAAATGGTGCCTTTAAATTGCAGAGCAAAGAGGCTGGAAACTACATAGTTAAGATTTCGTATGTAGGTTTTAAACCCTTTACGCGTAATGTGAAACTAACTGCCGAACAAGACAGCATAGCATTGGGCAAACTGCTTATGCAGAGCAATGACCGTGTGTTAGGCTCTGCAACCGTAACTGCCACAGCATCGCGTGTAGAACAAAAAGGCGATACAACCATGTTCTCGGCTTCGGCTTACCGCGTTCCAACAGGCTCAACACTCGAGGCACTTGTAAAACAGTTGCCTGGTGTGGAGGTGGACGATAATGGTGGTATTAAGTGGAATGGTAAAACGGTGCAAGAGTTCCTTATCAATGGTAAGGACTTTTTTAAAGGCGACACAAAAACCGCTATGAAGAATTTGCCCACAGAGTTGGTGAGCAAAATTAAAGCCTACGATAAAAAAAGCGACTATACAGAACAAACGGGTATTGACGATGGCGAAGAAACCACTGTGCTTGACATTGCTACTAAGCGCGAACTCAACGAATCGTGGGTGTCGAACCTTGACTTGGCTTATGGTAACCACGATCGTTATGCCACACGTTTCTTTGGCTCGCGTTTCACTGACAACACGCGTGTCACAACCTTTGGTTCGTTAAACAATACTGCCGACCGTGGCTTTGGTGGTCCGCGTGGCTTTGGTGGCGGAGGTGGTGGACTTACGGCTTCAAAGACTGTAGGTTTGGACTTCTCATGGGAAAATGGTAAGAAAAAGCGCGAAGCAGGACGCTTGCAGTTGGGGGGCTTTGGCTTGTACACTCACTCGGGTACCGATGCTGTTAGCACTTCTAACTCAGAGACCTTCCTTAACACAGGCAAAAACTCATCGTTTGCCAATAGCTATAGCTTTAGCGGTTCGCATAGCACCAGCGTAATGTCTCGTTTCCGCTTAGAGTGGAGTCCCGACTCAATGACCAACATCAATTTTCAACCACGCTACAACTATGTAGAATCGCACAACAGCGGAACCTCAAGTTCAGCAACCTTCAACCAGAACCCCTATGAGTTAGAGGGCATGGTTAATCCCCTTGACAGCATTTTTGCTCAAGTGGCTGCCGAGCGTTACAATACTGCGCTTTATGGCATGATGGTCAACACCAACAAACGTTTGTCGATGGGCGACAGTAAGTCGCATGCCATTAGTGCCAACTTAAATATTGTGCGTCGTTTATCATCGAATGGTCGTAACGTGTCGTTGCGTACAAGCGGTGGTTACACCAAAAGCGAAAATAACTCTTACTCAATCTCCGATATACGCTATAACACGCTAACTAATCCAACGAACCCTGGTCGTAATCTTAATCAATACAGTACAACCCCAGGTAAAAACTACAACATCAGTGCACGTTTGGGCTATGTTGAGCCATTGGGTAAGAATTGGTTTGGTGAGGTACGCTATCAATATAGCTACAAATATAACAAGAGTGACCGCTCGCGCTACAACCTCAACGAACTGTTGTTGCAAGATGTTGACCTCGTTGGTCCGTATAACCAAAAGTTTGGTAGTCTTACTGATTATCCCGAATTAGGCTCTTTGCCTTTGGCATACGGCAACCTGAGTGTTAATGACATTCTTAACTTGGTGCGCGATGCAAACAACTCGCAATATGCCACCTATAAATATTCAAATCACTCGGCGACACTTGGTGTGCGCTATAATTCGCAAACCATCCGCTTTAATGCTGGTGTCGATTTCAACCCTGAGCACACCACAATGGCGTATAACCGTCCCAGTCAGCTCGATACGTTGGTAACACGTAGTGTCTTTAATGTGTCACCGCAAGTACGTTTCCGCTATAAGTTCTCTAAAACTCAGAACTTAGACATCAATTATCGCGGTTCATCGTCACAGCCTTCTATGACCGACCTCTTGGCTGTAGTTGACGACTCCAATCCTTTGAGCATTTCAATGGGTAACCCTGGTTTGAAACCTTCGTGGAATGATAATTTCCGCATAAACTACAATGGTTACAACGCCACACGTCAGCAAGGCATTATGATGGGTATCGATGGTTCGCTTACGCGCAATGCCATTTCAAATCGTATGGTTTATGACGAAACAACGGGTGTGCGCTATCTGCGTCCTGAAAACATCAATGGTAACTGGAATGGTAGAGGTATGTTTATGTTTAACTCAGCCATTGGCAAAGAAAAGCTATTTAACATCAGCACCAACACCAGCTTAAGCTACGACAATTCGGTGGGATATGTAAGCAGTCGTTCGTCAAATGCAGCAACATTAGCAATGCCTTATGGCAACTTGATGCCTTTGGCAGATGCTACAGCTACAACAACCGTTAATCGCGACTACGCTTATTATAACAACATCTTTAATTCAGCAGCTTCAGCTTCCGAAAAGAATACCACACGCACCTTGGGTGTGAGCGAGAATTTAAATCTCTCTTATCGCAAATCATGGTTCGATGTTGGTTTGTTGGGTAAACTCAATTATCAGCATGCTCGTGCCACTGTGCAGAACAATGCCAACATGGACACTTGGAATTTCTCGTATGGTGCCAATGCAAATTTGATTTTCGACTTTGGTTTGAGCATTTCAACAGACATCAGCATGAGTTCGCGTCGTGGTTACACGGATGCTTCAATGAACACTAATGAGTTGTTGTGGAATGCTCAGATTGCTCAATCGTTCCTCAAAAAGAAGGCTGCAACCATTAGCTTGCAGTTCTACGACATTTTGCAGAAACAAAGCAACATCAGTCGTTCGCTCACCGCAACGCAGCGCACCGACTCATGGAGTAACGCCATCAACTCTTACTTCATGGTTCACTTCATCTACAAGTTGAACATCTTCCCTGGTGGAAGCAGTTCAAAGAAGGACGACCGCGATGGTGACAGAAAGGGCGATCGTCCTGGTCCTCCTGATATGCGTGGTCCTGGTGGCATGCCTATGCGTCCAATGGGGATCGGTGCTCCTGCAAGACATTTTTAAGTATTAAGACTAACTTAGGTTCTTAAAAAGAATAATAAAAAAGTAGCCAAGTATGAGAGTTTGGATAAAATCCGAACTTTCGTACTTGGCTACTTTTTTATTTTGCCTTATAAAGATGGATCTTGCACAAGCAACGCATGCGCATTGACACGCTGCAAGATGCGTCAACCGCACATTTCGTTAATTATTCAATGCAAAACCAAGATTGAAGAAGTTGAGCACCTCATCATCCATCACGTAGTTATCAGCATTCACATCAAAGTGTCCGCTAAAACGAGTGGCTTGAATTGCAACGTCTCTTACCTTAACAATGAACTCCATCTCGGCACTCGCTTCAAGGTCGGTTGTATAGCTACTTGACATATAATTTTTATCAGCACCAAAATACATATAGTAACTATTGCCCAAGTTGTCAGTAAAATCTAGATTGTGGCTTTCGATTTTAATGTTTCTCAAGTGCATGCCTGTATTGTTCTTCAACTTGAAGTACATGTACACATCGTTATTGTTTTCATCGCGCTGTGCCTTGATGAAGGTATACGACAGCTTGCGGTCGTTGGTCTGTACGCCTTTGCTCAATACGCGGTTGTCAGTTACTTTCAGCTTTTCGAGTTTCAAACCACTATATTGCTTCATTTTAAGCAAATCAGAGGTTGTATTAACATAAAGCCATACGTTGCTCGCACTATTCGTTTTGTCGAAATCTCTCACATGGATTTTCAATTTGATTGACTCTCCTGCCAGTATAGAGACATTGCTTAAGGAGTTCTTGTAACTGCCACCATTAAGTGAGAACGTCATGTTGTAGCGCAATTCATTATTCAAATCATCACGCGAATTGCCAAGATCACTACTCCATTCGGTTCTAAAAGCCAAATCTTGCACATCTTTGCCCGATTTGTTAGTAATAGTCAAGTCTACAATGAGCACATCGCCCACGCGTTCACAACTTTCGATCTTAGTTTTAAAATACCTTGGAAAGAGATTATTATCTGCACTTTCCTCTTGTACTTCTTCTTCTTTTTCTTCGCACGACACAAAAGTTCCCATCATGCAAAGGGCGGCAATAATCATTGCCATGTACTTAAACAATTTCATAAAGTAATGTTTTTAATTTTCTAACAGCAGGCTTTCACAATTTAAGGCGTATGGAACTTCTGCTGCTAAGTGTTAATAAAGTTGACGGCACAAATATAGCGAGTACCGCAAAACTACACTTCATTACTTTTAATGATATTTAAGTGTGATGTGCAAAAAAAGTGTGTTTAATGGCTATAAAACCTATTTTACTGTAAAATAAATTGTATCTCCATGACTTGTTCCAACGCCATTGCGTGCGTATGCCACGGCATAATAAGAGCCTTTACCCAAAGAATCAGTATGTGCAGTAAAGGAAGCAGTGGCTGAGTCTGCCACAGCTTTTGCCTGCAGCGTATCGTTGCCATAGTTAAAGCCACATTCGCGCAACGAACTATTGGGCGATGCGCTGACATTGCCCGTGAGCCAAACAGAGTCGCCATTTTGCGTAGCAATGCCTGTGTGAACAGTGGGAGCAAAAGGTTGTTCACCGCTGCGGTCCTCGCCACAAGCGCAAAACAATTGTGCTAAAAGGCTGAAGGAAGCTATAATATATATAAGGTGTTTCATGAGATGATGTTGTGAATAGTCAGTCGTAAAACCTGGTTTGTACTCTTGTCAATGCGCAAACGATTATCAGCACGTTCGCCAATTAACCACACAGTGCCCACAGCATCTGCCACCACAAGAGTCAATGCTTTGTCAATGCGTGAAAAGTGGTGGTTGGTCATGTAATCGCTCAAGAGTTGGCTACCTTTCATGCCAAAGGGGCAGAAACGTTCGCCTTGAAAGGGCATTCTTATTTGCAAATCGCCCTGCAATTTGTTAGCATCAAGCAACACGGTTTGTTGCGGACATTTTAGCGAGGTCAGGTCATCTATTCGCAGTTTTTCAGCCACAAGTTGGGCATGGGGCAAATTGGTTGTGGTGCTTTCGCCTACATGCTGAGGCAAAACTACACTTTGAGGTGAAAACGGCTTTGGCTTAGGTCCAAACACCAAATGTTGCTCGCTACGTGTAACAAGCGAATGGTTCGACTCCATAATGCCTCCCACACGCATTTGCAAGGCAGCTTGTATTTGCGTCTCTGTAAAAGCAAGAGGGGTGAGCAGTTCGTGTAACACAGCGTGTGGATGCGACAATGCTTGGAGCTTGTTCCATGCCAAAAAAGTGTAGGCACTTTGTGTTCCTTTTCCCTTTTGCATATCGCAGCGTTTACAAAGTTGCTCTATGGCATCGGCATACACACACTGCGTCTCTGTGAGATGTTGTGCCATTTGGTTGATAGCCTGTACAGCCTTTGGGTTGAGTTGTTGCAGCAAAGGCAACACCTCATGCCGAATGCTATTGCGCCGATATTGCACATCCGCATTGGTGCTATCGGTTACATAAGTTTGATGATGTGCCTCCAAGTATTGAAGAATGTCCCCCTTGGTCCACGATAGCAATGGCCTGTAAATGGCAAAGCCTTGTTTGTGGCTGCATGTTTGCATTCCAGTGAGTCCTTGCAATCCTGTGCCACGCACAAGGTTCAGCAAAATTGTTTCAGCATTATCTTCTTGATGGTGTCCCACGGCAATGGCATGTGCACTTGTTTGCGTCAACAAACTTTTAAACCAAGTGTAACGCAAGCGACGGGCAGCCATTTCAATGCTTTCGCCTGTTTGTTTAGCTTCTTCGGTAGTGTTAAAGTGGTTGACATAAAGCACAATGTTTAGTTGCTTGCATAAGTCACGCACAAATTGTTCGTCGCGGTTGCTTTCTTCACCGCGTAGGTGAAAATTGCAATGTGCTGCGGCAGCTACTTCGCCTTGAGCATGTAGCCAAAGCAACAAACATACAGAGTCAGCTCCGCCTGAAAGGGCTACAATGTATTTTGCCATAGATGAGAGGGTTGAGAAGATATATTTAATAAGCAACTTCCACGCTGAAGCCCGCTTCGCGTACCTTTTGTGCAATGCGGTCGAGTTCCTCGTGAGTTGCCTTGCGCAAATCGGGGTCGGGTGTTTCGCGGTCGATGGTGTATACCATTACTTGTTGCGGACCGATGCGTTTTACAGCCTCGAGCCAAGGATTTACATAAGCATCAGTGGTATTGTCAACACTCACGCCTTGGCTATAACCCTTCATGAAGAGTGACTGAATAATGACATGTCCTTGGAATGAGTGCAGAGTTTCAATGATTTGTGCCACATCATAGTGTCCTGTGGGTCGATCAACACGTTGAATGTAGTCTGCATCCACGGTGTCGAGTTTCAAAATATTATTGTCCACCTTCATCAAGGCTGCATGCACCTCAGGACGAATAGCCATGGTGGAGTTACTAAGAACACTCACCTTAGCTTGTGGAAAATACTGATTACGCAGGGCAATTGTATCGTCAATAATTCCTGCAAAGTCAGGGTGAGCCGTAGGTTCACCATTGCCTGCAAAAGTGAGAACATCGGGTTGTGGACCTTCGGCAGCCATTTTTTGTAATTGCTTTTCAAGAGCTGTTGCCACTTCTTGGCGTGTAGGGCGCTGTTTAGTGGGGCGATGGTCGCGATTGAAGCCGCATTCGCAATACACACAGTCAAAGGTACACACCTTGCCATCGGCAGGCATCAAGTTAATGCCTAACGAAACGCCTAAGCGGCGACTGTGAATGGGACCAAAGATAGGTGAGGGGTAAACAATGCCCTTGTGACCTTTATTTTCAGGATAGCCGTTTGACATAATTGTTTACTTTAAAAAGAGTTGTTCTAAAAAATCGAATCAAGATGAAAGCGTCTAAAAACGTAAAAAGAGATTTCCCGAAACTTGTGCTTGGGGAAACCTCTTTTTATTTCGGAATCTTGTGTGAAGATACCCTAAAGTGCGGTGCACTGTTCGCAATGAATTATGCGTTAACAGCGGTGCGCTTTTCTTTGATACGAGCCTTCTTGCCAGTGAGGGCACGGAGGTAGTAGAGCTTAGCGCGACGTACCTTACCTACCTTGTTCACCTCGATGCTTTCGATGTTCGGTGATTCGATGGGGAAAATACGTTCTACACCGATGGTACCAGACATCTTGCGCACTGTGAAGCGCTTCTTCTCCTGGTGACCATTGATTTTGATAACAACGCCGCGATACAACTGGATACGCTCCTTGTTACCTTCGACGATTTTGTATGCTACGGTAATGGTGTCACCAGCTTTGAACTTGGGGAACTGTTTGCCAGTAGCAAAAGCTTCTTCAGCAATCTTAATTAAATCTGCCATTTCTTTGATGGGTAATTAAATGTATTGTTGTCCGTCCCGACCCAGCTTAACGGGGAACACTGCATCCCGACAGCGGCTGAGTGGAAAAGCGGTGCAAATTTACGACTTTTTGTGTGTATGGCAAATCTTTTCTCTGTTATTTTATGTTTTCTTATTGATTTTCTGTAGTTTATGGGATAAAGTGGCATCTTCTAACCTTTGTAGTATGTTTTGTAAATGAATCTACTGAATGTCAGTGAAACAAAAGTTTACTTGTCACTTATCCAATACCTTCAAGTCTTAGCTTGTCGAGACAAAAAAGCATGTGTCAATGGTGCTTACAACAGTCAAAAAGCTTTTTATAGAACTTGTGTTTGCACAATGTGGTTGCTGAGCCAAGGATGATGAGTTTGTAGCGAGCACGGGTAATGGCTACATTCATACGCCGAAGGTCGTTGAGAAAACCAATTTGTCCCTCGTCATTGGCGCGAACCAAACTAACCAATACCACATCGCGATCTTGTCCTTGAAAAGCATCCACCGTGTTTACGGTGATTTGTTTGCGCAGTGGACGCAGATAATCATCTCGTTTGATGAGGCTGCGCAAATATTGCACTTGTGCACGATAAGGCGAGATGATACCAAAGTCAATGCGCTCTTCAAGCAAACGATGTCTGCCAAAACGTTGGGCATAATCGTGCAAAGCTTGCAGCGTGAGTTGGGCTTCGGCTTTATTGATGCGTCCGTAAGAGCTACCCACAAATTGTTCGTGGTTGTCGTCCAAACATTCGGCAGTGTCAATCCACACTAAAGCATCATCGATGTCATCAAGCAAGGAACGATGCTTCACTTCGGGAGCTGCTTGTAACAGTCCGTTATAGAACCAGTCGGACGAAAAGCGCATGAGTTCCTCGTTCATGCGATATTGCACTTGTAGCAAGCGCACACACTCGGGTTTGTTGTCGGCAATTTGTTCCATTAAGGTAACAGCCAAACCACCGCGTGCTGCCTCTACGCATTTAATGGTGGGTGGGAGCTGTTGGTGATCACCAGCAAAAATTACGCGGTCGGCTTTTTGCAAAGCAATCCAACAAGCGGCTTCAAGGGCTTGAGCAGCCTCGTCAATAAACAGTGTGTGGAAATGTTGCCCTATGAGTAATTGGTGCGCTGCCCCTGTAAGTGTGCAAGCAATGACACGACTTTGGTCGAAAAGGTTGTGGCGAATGCGCATTTCAAGTTCATCGGCACGTTCACGCAGTCGGCTTATTTTTTGGTGAAAATTCTCGCTACGCGATTTGTGGGGTTGACTATAAAGTTGACGAATGTTGCGACGAATTTGCCAAAGGTCAGGATAATCGGGGTGCGACTCAAAGCGGTGCTCGTAGGTGTTGGCAAGCATCTCGGGTGTAACGCGGTTCGGATTACCTATGCGTAACACCGAAATGCCACGTTGACTGAGTTGGGCACACATCCAGTCTACGGCTGTGTTACTTTGTGCACAAACCAACACTTGAGGTTCGCGGCGCAACACTTCGCTCACAGCTTCAACCAAAGTGGTGGTTTTGCCTGTTCCAGGAGGACCATGCACAATAAGCACGTCTTTGGCTCGGAGCACATCGCGCACAGCCTCTTCTTGCGAAGCATTGAGCCAAGGCAGACGCAAGGGCATGGCACTTGGGGCAGCCCAAGATAGGGGAGTGGCAGTATGAAAAATATCGCGTAGTGTTGCTAATCTATTTCCCTTAGCTTCTGCCACATGGTGGAGTGCATCGAGCATAACGCGATAAGAATAGTCATCGAAATGGAGTTGTACACCGAGTTTTTCAACCGATTGAAGTTGTGCCAAAGCAGCTTCGCCTGGTAATTCTACCACCATGCGGTCGGTTTCAGAAAAACTCACGGTGCCTTGAAAAGGGAGGTAATGAAGCATACCCGTGCCATCTTGCGAAAAAAAGCACACGGGGCGTCCGTATTCAAAGTTATGGTCAATGTCTGAGTCGGGAGTGCGCATAATCTCTACCACAAAGCGATCGAGCGAGTTGTAATAACCGCGTCCTGTGCTTACGGGAAACCAACAATCGCCACGTTTCACTTTGCGATCAACGCCCATCAGTTCTGTGTCGCGTTGAAAAGCTTTTTTCTCGCATTCATATTCCATTTTGAGCAACTCAATTTGTCGCCCAATGGGGATGTTATGTTTCATAATTTCTGTTTCTTGAAGATTGGCTTTAGGGTGGTTCTAAAAAAATATTTTATTAGAACCACCCTAAAATAAATATATTAGCCCCCCCATTAAAATTTAGTAGCTAACGTGTTCCACGCTGACACCAATCATGGCTTTTTCGCCAATTTTAAATTCGGCAGCTGCGCCAATGCGGTCGCGTGGAATGTCAAGAAAGACGGGAAAGGGATCGCGTCGCCAAGTGAAAAGCGAGTTTTGTTTGGGTAGAAACGACTTCTGTCCGTAAGCATACACATTCATTCTATCATTAACCTTGTAAGCCAAGACCCCGCCAATTCCCACATCAGTGCGTCGCCAACTTGCCCAATCGAAATTTGTGGCAGTGATGCCTGCTGCAAATGATAGTTTCTTGCTGAGAGGCCACACATAGGCAAAGGCAGCCGACTGTCCAAAACCTACACCGCGTGGGGCATGCTTGCCCAATCCTGCTGTAAGGCTCATGCCAAACTGCGCATTAAATCCCTCATGCAGTCGCCATCCAAAGTCACCTCCCACATAAGGTGCATAGCCTCCCAACCCATAACCGCCCATGCTCACCATGGGCGTGTTCCAAGGCAAGGACAGTTCGTTTGCCTTTTTGCCTGCAAGCGAAAGACTATCCGCATGAGCATCACACAATGAGTCGCGGTGCATTTGCATGAAAGCATCGTTCCATTCGCGGTGTTGCACTTTATTGTCTGTTTGGGCTTGCATTCTTAAGCAAGTGGATAAGGCAAATAAGCTTAAGAGAATGTATGGCACAAATTTAGTCATTGTCAAAAATTCTTAGAGTTATGCTGCAAATGTAGGTAGAAAAAGCGAATGACTGCATAAAAAAGCTATTAAATAAGGCAAAGTAGAATTTAAATTTCTATTTTTGCGTTCAAGTAAGTCGTCTAAACTTTTATGAAGTTCAAGATTTGCCTTTATTTTTGAAGCGATTT
>UQPD01000009.1 GCA_900542795.1 uncultured Prevotella sp.
CTTCAAAAATAAAGGCAAATCTTGAACTTCATAAAAGTTTAGACGACTTCATAGTAGAGCAAACAGAAGGCTCACACAAATTGTGGTGCGAAATTAGTTTATTTTTTTGAAACATCAATGCTCATGTCACAAATAATGTGCTAATATTCAACAAATATAACACACACCTTTTATCTTATAGCCAAAGTATCACAACAATGTAAAGAATTATTCGTACTTTTGCTGCAATTTCCATTAGTATTCACAAAAGGATGGGCACTCAATAGTAGCTCTACCCCTAATACATCACAACGGCATGAAAGAATTTTTCCGCGTAATGCGGCAATTCGTTACACCCTATAAAGGCTATCTCATAGGTTCGCTTGTGTTTAACCTATTGTCAGCCATTTTAAATGTGTTCTCGTTTATTTCTATCATCCCTATGCTGCAAATGCTTTTTGGCATTGATAAGCATAAGTACGATTTTATTCCTTGGGACACAGTAGGCATGACCATTAAGGACATTGCGGTGAACAACATGTATTGGTATACCACCCAACTGATGGAACGCTTTGGCGCTGCTACCGCACTGTTATTTATTGGTTTGTTCTTAGTGAGTGCAACCTTGTTAAAAACGGGTTGTTACTTTGCTTCGGTGGGTATTATGGTGCCGTTGCGTACGGGTATTGTACGCGACATTCGCAGCCACATCTATCACAAAATAGTTTCGCTCCCTTTGTCATTCTTTAGCGATGAGCGCAAGGGCGACATAATTGCACGTATGAGTGGAGATGTGGGCGAGATTGAGAACTCCATTACGGGTTCGCTCGATATGTTAATTAAAAATCCTATTCTGCTTATTTGTTATTTTGGAGTGCTCATTTACACCTCATGGCAACTCACGTTGTTTACCATCGTGGTATTGCCCCTTATGGGTTGGATGATGGGACGCATAGGTCGTAAACTTAAGCATCAAAGTTTGGATGCACAGAACAAATGGAGCGAAACAATGGCACAGCTTGAAGAAACACTTGGCGGTATGCGCATTATTAAGGCGTTTACGGCTGAGCATAAGATGGTAGATCGTTTCGACCGTGCCACAAACGAGTTCCGTCGTGCATCCAACCGAGTAGCGATACGTCAGGCTTCGGCGCATCCCGTAAGTGAATTTTTAGGCACTACGCTCATTGTGTTAGTTTTGTGGTATGGCGGCACCCTTATTTTTTCAGACCATTCACCCATCGATGCCCCCACGTTTATATTCTACATGGTGATTCTTTACAGCATCATTCAACCGCTGAAGGATTTTTCAAAGGCTTCGTATGCCATTCCTAAGGGTATGGCGTCAATTGAGCGTGTTAATAAAATATTGAAGGCAAAGAATCCCATTGCCGAGCCCCAAAATCCTGTGCATATTGGTGGATTAAACGATAAAATAGAATTTAAGAACGTGTCGTTTAGTTACAATGGTTCTACCCCCGTGTTGCATGGTGTAGACCTTACAGTGCGTCGCGGTGAAACAATTGCTTTGGTGGGACAGAGTGGTTCGGGAAAATCTACATTAGTAGACCTTCTTCCGCGTTATCACGATGTGACAGGAGGCGAAATCACAATTGATGGCATCAATGTAAAGGACGTGTCAATAGCCGATTTGCGTTCGCTTATAGGAAACGTAAATCAAGAGGCCATTCTCTTTAACGACTCATTCTATAATAACATAACCTTTGGTGTAGAAAATGCCACCATGGAGCAAGTTATTGAGGCAGCCAAGATAGCCAATGCCCACGAATTTATTATGGAGAGTGAGCATGGCTATGAAACCAGTGTGGGCGACCGTGGATGTAGACTATCGGGCGGTCAACGTCAACGCATCTCTATTGCACGTGCCATACTTAAAAACCCCGCCATCCTTATTTTGGACGAAGCAACTTCAGCACTCGACACCGAGAGCGAACGTTTGGTGCAAGAGGCTCTTGAACGATTGATGAAGACACGTACAACCATAGCCATTGCGCATCGCTTGTCAACAATCCGCAATGCCGATGAAATTTGTGTGCTTCACGATGGTCGCATTGTAGAACGTGGCTCGCACGATGAACTGATAAAGTTAGGCGGATATTACAAACGCTTGCACGATATGCAGCAACTATAGAATTAGGATTTATGCAACAATCTAAATATTGGCACTCAGCATTGCGCTTTACATTGCTCTATGTGCTCTTAGTAGTCTTGATGAGCCTTGCAAAGCCTCTGTTTATGTTTGCGCAACCCGCTGACGTGGCAGGAACATTCACCTCACACGATGTGTGGCAAGTGATGGTGCATGGTTTGCCACACGACCTTGCCACAGCAGGCTATCTCATTGCCCCCATCTGGTTACTGACAGGCATAGCCGTGTGGATTAGAATAAAGGCATGGCGCATTGCCTATCGTGTGTATACGATTGTTGTAGCTATGGCATTGGCTATGATTTATGTGGGCGATGCTTGTCTTTATAGCTTTTGGCATACCAAACTTGATGCCACGGTGTGGACTTATTTGGCACAACCGCAAGGCATTACGCAAAGCGTAAGCATGGGTTATGCACTCTGTGCCGTTTTAGCAACATTAGCATCAGCCATACTCCTATATTATATACTCACATGGGCTTATATTCCACGAAAAACAAGAAAAGCGCGTAGCTTATGGCGCAACAAGCGTTCTGCACTTCGCACAAAAATAGAGTGGTCGGGAGCCTGGATAGTGGCAGGCGCGCTCCTATTTATAGGCATACGCGGAGGAGTGGGCAAGAGCACAGCCAATGTGGGTATGGTGTATTATAGCACGAATGCTTTTCTGAACCATGCAGCCGTAAATCCAGCCTTTAGCCTATTCTCGTCAAGCCTAAAGAGCCACGATTATGGCAAAGATGCCCATTTCTTTGAAGATGCTGAGCGACGTCGCATCATGAGCATGCTTGGTTATAACACCGAAAGTCGCAACACACAACGTCTGCTCAATACCCCCCGTCCCAATGTGCTGCTTGTGCTCATGGAGGGTTGTGGAGGCACATTCGTGAATGCTGTTGACAGCCTAAGCGATGCAAATATCACCCCCAACCTCAACCGTTTGGCAACAGAGGGCGTGGTGTTTACACGCATGTATGCCAACTCCTTCCGAACAGACCGTGGAACCGTGTGCACACTCAGTGGTTTCCCTTCCTTTCCTAACCTAAGTGTGATGAAACTCCCTGGCATTTGCGAAAAACTGCCCAGCATAGCGCGTAGCCTTAAACGCGAGGGCTACAGCACCCAGTTTCTGTATGGTGGCGACATCAACTTTACAAACATGCGTGGTTACCTGCAAAGCACAGGCTATGAGCGCATTGACGGCGAAGAAGCTTTTCCGTTGGATGTGCGACACACACATAATTGGGGTGTAACCGACCGCATAGCCTTCGACACTCTTTACCAACGCATTTTGCACATGCCCACAAGCAAACCTTGGCACATAGGTTTTCTTACCCTTGCCAGTCACGAACCCTGGGGCGTGCCTTACAATCGCATTCCCAACGACCCAGTGGCAAATGCAATGGCATATTTAGACCATTGCATTGGGCATTTCATAGAGCGTTTGCGCAAAACTCCGCAATGGCAAAACACACTGATTGTTTTTCTTCCTGACCACGGCATAGCTTATCGAGACTGTACAAACGATGAGGACGAGCGCAAAAGTCACATCCCACTTATTCTCACAGGTGGTGCCGTCACCCAACACCAACGCATTGACGTTATTTGCAATCAGAGTGACCTTGCCGCTACGCTTTTAGGGCAATTAGACGTGTCGCACAAAGAGTTTCGCTTGAGTCGCGATGTGTTAAGCACCACTTATACGCACCCCTCAGCCACCCATACATGGCAAGAGGGAACTTACTATCTTGATGCTTCAGGTTTCTCGGCAGTCAATTTGCTAACCAAGCCTGTAAGCACGCTGCGCGAAGCACCACAAACTTCGCTTCAACGCCAAAATGCAGCCAAAGCCTTGCTGCAAACCGCCTATGAGCATCTAAAGTAAAAATCTGTATTCAAACTTATGACTCATAAAATACTCATTACCGGAGCCTCAGGTTTCATTGGCAGTTTCTTGGTTGAACGTGCCTTAGCCCTTGGTATGGAAACTTGGGCAGCCGTGCGTCCCACCAGCAGTCGCCAATATCTGAAGGACGAACGCATACATTTCATCACACTCAACCTGGGCAACGAAAAAGAGCTTTATACACAATTAAAACAGCATCTTGAAGCAGAAGGGCGTCCCTTCGATTATGTAATACATGCTGCAGGAGCCACCAAATGTCGCCATGCAGCAGATTTTTTTAGCATCAATGCCGAAGGCACCGAACGTCTTGCCCTTAGCCTCCGGCTCACAGGTGCACTCAAAGCTGAAGGCAGATTTGTATTTATCAGTTCGCTAAGTGTGATGGGTCCTGCTCACGAACATAACAACATGCCCATCACCGAACATGACCTACCCGTTCCAAACACAGCTTATGGCGCTTCAAAACTGCAAGCCGAAGCCTTGTTGGCAGATGTGAAAGGACTGAATTATGTGGTGTTGCGCCCAACCGGAGTTTATGGTCCACGCGAGCGCGACTATGCCCTAATGGCACAGAGCATTCGCCGCCACATCGACTTTGCCGTAGGCTTCCGTCCACAAACACTCACCTTTATTTATGTGGCAGACTTAGTTGAAGCCGCCTTCCTTGCCCTTACACATGGCGAGAGTGGGCGAAAATATTTTCTTACGGATGGAGCAGAATATTCGAGTCGAGCCTTTAGCGACCTTATTCAGCAACGATTGGGTGTGCGCCATGTGCTTCACATCACCGCCCCCTTATGGGTGTTACGTGCCATAAGTTGGGTGGCAGAACATGCAGCTCGCTTGTTAGGCACAACCTCCACACTCAATTCCGACAAATATCGCATCATGCGCCAACGCAATTGGCGTTGCGACATAACACCCGCTTGCAAAGAATTGGGCTACCAACCCCAATGGCCCCTTCAGCGTGGGGTAGAAGCTACCTTTTAAAAAAGTAGGCATTCCCTACCACCTACTTAGGGGAATATTTCCAAACACACCTCCTCATGACAAAAACTACACCCACCCACTTCCGCCTTTTAGCAGTAGAGTGGATAACACTTATCTACACCCTATTCACCACCTTGCTCATCCTGTTGTTTTGGATGCGCATCAAGAATCCCATAGCCCTCATCGAGGGACGCGCCATGGTGCTTGGAGGCATGGCAGTGATGGCATATCTGCACCACCTTCGTCCCAACAAATACCTCCTATTCTTGCGCTACCTATTTCCCCTGTCGCTATTAGGTTATTGGTATCCCGACACCTACGAGTTCTGTCAGCTATTTCCCAATCTCGACTACGTATTTGCTGCGGCAGACTATTCCCTCTTTGGCTGTCAACCCAGCATAACCTTTGCGCAATGGCTTCCGCAAAAGTTATGGAGCGAGCTTTTCCACATGGGCTATTTCTCTTATTATCCCCTTATCGCCCTAACCATTCTCGCCCCTCTATTCACCAACCGCAATCAGTTTAGCCGCACCACCTTTGTGGTGTTAGCAAGTTTTTTCCTTTATTACCTCATCTACCTCTTCCTGCCTGTAGCTGGTCCGCAATACTACTTCCACGCAGTCGGCTTCGAAGTCATTCAAAGCGGACACTTCCCCCATCTTGCCGACTATTTTCGTTACCACACCGAACTTGCCCCTTCACCTGGTCCCGAAGGCTTTTTCCGCGAGTTAGTAGAGCGTACACAGCAAAGTGGCGAACGTCCCACAGCAGCCTTCCCCTCAAGTCATGTAGGCATGAGCACCGTGCTCCTAATGCTGTTATGGCGCATCAAGCGATGCTTGTTTTGGGGAGCATTCCCTTTCTACTTCTTTCTATGCTGCGCCACGGTCTACATCCAAGCACACTATTTGGTAGACGTCTTTGGTGGACTCGTCACCGCAGTTCTGTTCTATGCCCTTACCAATGGGGCATACAGTCGTTGGCGCACAGCAAAGAATGAGGCAATCGTTCTGAAATAGTAAAGAAATATAAACCTAAAAATTATATATATGACACTCAAGCACCTTCTTGCCATTGCGCTTCTTGCTGCATCCGCCACAAGCGCCAATGCACAAACCACAGTGGGCAAAGGCGGCATTACGCCCGAAATGCTCACCCAAATGCGCCAAGCCCATCCTACAACACCTGCATACCGCGCACTGCGCAACGCCTTGGCAGGCACAAGCATTAACCAACTTGCCACCAATGCCAACAATGCAGACGCTACCGACACACACTTCAGCAATGAAGTTCCTTCGCGCGGCATTACCGACCAAAAAAGTTCAGGACGCTGCTGGCTTTTTACAGGTCTCAATGTGATGCGAGCAAAAATGATTAAGCAATATGGATTGGGCGACTTTCAGTTCTCGCAGAGCTACAACTTCTTCTACGACCAGCTCGAAAAGTCCAACCTCTTCCTTCAAGCCGTAATCGACAATGCCAAAAAGCCCATGAACGACCAACTCGTTGATTGGCTCTTTAAGAACCCTCTTTCAGATGGTGGTACCTTCTGTGGTGTTATCGACGTTGTGAGCAAATATGGCGTTGTACCTGCCGAAGTTATGCCCGAGTCGTTCACTGCTAATAATACCTCGCGCATGGCAAGTATTCTTAGCCTTAAGCTCCGCGAATATGGCCTAACCTTGCGCAAGATGGCTGCACATGGCAAAAAGTCTGCCGAACTGCAAAAAGTCAAAACCCAACAACTCAGCACCATCTACCACATCCTAACCATCTGCTTAGGCGAACCCGTGCAAAAGTTCACTTGGGCTCCGCGCGATGCCAGCGGCAAACTCTTAGGCGAAGTCAAGGAATACACACCGCAGCAGTTCTACAAAGAGTTTGTAGGCACCGACCTTAAAAACTCTTTCGTTATGGTAATGAACGACCCCTCACGTCCTTACCACAAAACCTACACCATCGACATGGATCGTCACTCATACGATGGGTTACAGTGGACCTACCTCAACCTCCCCATGGAGGAGATTAAGCCCCTTGCCATAGCCTCCATTAAAGACTCAACCATGATGTACTTCTCGTGCGATGTAGGCAAGTATCTCGACTCAAAAACTGGCATCCTTTCACTCCGCAACTACGACTACGAGTCGCTCTTTGCTACCACCTTCCCCATGACCAAGGCAGAGCGCATCAGCACCTATGCTTCAGCCTCGAGCCACGCCATGACCCTCATGGCAGTAGACCTCGATGCAAATGGCACACCGCGCAAATGGATGGTAGAGAACTCATGGGGCCCCACTTCGGGCTATAAGGGACATCTCATCATGACCGATGAGTGGTTCGACGAATACATGTTCCGCCTTGTTATCGATAAGAAGTATGTGCCTGCAGCTACCCTCGACCTCCTAAAGCAGCCTGCCACCAAACTCCCCGCATGGGATCCTCTTTTTGCAGGCGAAGAATAATATATTCCGATTCTAAAACAATTAGGGCGGCTTTCAACGTTCGTGTTGAAAGCCGCCCTAATTGTTTTATCGTTTTTTCAAAATATCATTAGATATCTATTCCTCCAAAAAAATCAGAAGAAACGCATTTCTAAAAAAAGAATTCTCTAAAAAAATCAGAAGAAACGCATTTCTAAAAAATCTCCAAAAAATCATTCAACGCTTGAGATGGTAACATCCTCATATCCGCTAACCATATCAATAAGCGCATCCTGTCCATCATGTCGTTTCACGCGCAGTTCCAAGTCCACACGATACACCTTATCCCCTTGTGCCGAAATTTGTTTCCGCAGTTTATACGAAGATATGCGAATCCCCACCCGTTTCAATTCATTCACCACCGTTTTAATATTGTCTTCAGAACTTGTAGAGAACGACAACTCCACCACCGTGCGTCCTATATGCGGAATAAACAAGATGAGCACCTCGAGTCCTACAATAATAAGTACCGTAGCAATGGCAGCCGCAGCAAACATGCCACTACCGCAAGCCAGTCCTATAGCCGCAGTAACCCAGAGTCCCGCAGCCGTAGTAAGTCCGCGCACCACATTTCTTTGAAAAATAATGGTACCAGCCCCCAAGAAACCGATGCCCGAAACCACCTGCGCAGCTACACGCGAGGAATCTTTCAAGTCGAAGCCAAAGCCATATTGCGACACAATGCAAAACAGCGCACTTCCTAAAGCCACCAAGAAGTGCGTGCGAAACCCCGCCTCCTTCGACCGATATTCGCGTTCTATGCCTATAACACCGCCCAATAACATCGCAATGAGCAAGCGCAACGTAATGTCAATAATCATTTGAAACTATTTTTTAGAAAAGGGGAGGGAGTTCCCTTTTCATTAACCACATGTTTTTACAAAAGTACAAATAATTTTACCATTTCTCTTCCTCTTCGTCCTGCATTCGCAAAGCATCGAAAACCAAGTGGGGTTCAAAGCCTCGGGTAATGGCAGCGCGTGCTATCTTTTGGTTGATGGCATAGGGTGTGCTGCCATGGGTGGTGCGTCGACGCGAAGTGATAAAATCGGAGAGAGTTTTGCGGTAGTCAGCATCGGTTATAAGTTGTAGTGCATCATCGATGTCGTTGCTACTAATGCCCTTTAGACGTAGGGCATTGGTGATTTTGATGCGTCCCCAACGATCGAAGCGAAACTTGTCGGACACAAAGGCTCGGGCATAGCGAGATTCGTCAATGTAACGTTCGGCTTCAAGACGAGTAAGTAGCAGCTCAATTTCAGATGGGGTTGCTCCCTTGATTCGTAACTTTTGTGCGAGTTCGCTTCGGCAATATTCCTTTTGCGAGCATCGGTTGGTTGCCCATTGGTAGAAGTCGGTCATGGGGAATATATTTTTTTATTTTTTGATGATGCTGCGTATGACAAACCATGCGTGATGGGCTACGGTAGGTAACCATCCGTAGTGGTGTGCCATGATGTGGAAGCGTTCGCGAAGTGAGGCTTTGTGGTTGCGTGTGGTCATGCCCTCGTTCAGATAGTTTGCCACAACGGTGTGGGCATTGGTGATGGGCAAGTGGTGTGTGGCAGCATGGCGCATGATGCGGATGCACCAATCGAAGTCTGCCGAAAATCGGTAACGCAGATTGTAGTGGTAGGTGCGTGCCAGGTCGGTGCGGGCAAAGAAGGCTTGATGGCATACTAACATGCCATTTTTAAACGAGCGCCAGGTGAGGTGTTCGGGGGGAGTGAGCCGACGACGACGGATGAACTGTCCGTTGTTGTTAACCAGATGTGTGTCGCCATATACTACGGCAGGCAAAGAGGGAGCGTGCTGAATGGTCTCTGCTATAAGTTCGAGCGTGTTGTTGGCATGAAAGGTATCGCCAGCATTCAGAAAGAGTATGTAATGCCCCGTAGCCATGTCGATGGCTTTGTTCATGGCATCATAAAGTCCTTCATCGGGCTCGCTGATGCACACTATTTCGTGACGAACGGCAGCACGGCTGTTGCGTTCTTGATAATGATGTACGTGTTGGAGAGTGTCATCGTGTGAGTTTCCGTCTACGATAAGGTGCTCAACGTTAGCATACGTTTGGCGTTCTACACTCTCGATGGTGCGGGTGATGAGTTTGCCCGCATTCCACGTTACGGTGGCTACGGTGATTTTTGGAAGTTTATTGGTGCTTTCCGCGGAAGGAGGCACGCTGTTCTCTTGCGTTTGATTTTCGGGGGACATGAATAATTTATAATTTACAATTTATAATTTATAGACCTTGATAGAGTTTGAGATAGGCTGCTGCAATGGTTTGCTCGTTGTAGGCGTTAACTGCTTTGGTGCGTGCATTGCGACAGAGTGCAGTGTAACTGGGCGAATGGAGTGTAGCGTAAATACCTTTGGCAAGGTCGGCACTATCAGCAAAGTTAGCTAAATAACCATTGATGCCTGTATCTACCATTTGGGGAACGCCTCCTACATTAAAAGCTACACAAGGCACACCACATGCCATTGATTCGGCAATGGTGTTGGGCAGATTGTCCATGAGCGTGGGCATGGCAAGAAGGTTGCAGGCTTGGTAAATTTGACGCATGCGCTCTTCGCTATCTACGTAACCCATAGCGTATACAGGTGTGTTGCCAAAGGCGTGTTGCAGGGTGTGGGCTCCATGGCCTGCAAGCACGATGCCCAGGTTTTTGCTCCATTCGGGGTGTTCGGTTTGCAACAGTTTAACTGCTTCGATTAGGTGGTTGATGCCTTTGTTGGGGTCAGTCACCTTGAAGGCTGTAAGCAGAATGAGCATGCGATGGGTGGGTAGCTGGAGTGCTGTGCGTACTTCGGCTTGTGTTGGCATGCCCTCGGTTGCTGCAGGAGCGTAGAATTGGGTATCTATGGGATTAGGGATAGATGTTACATGCTGGTTGCTGAGTAGAGGGGCTTGTGTAGCATTGTTTGCCATCCATTGGCTGCAGCCCACAAAGGTGATGTGACCTGTGGCGTAAACAGCTTTCTTGCGTTGAAAGGTTGTAGCCGAGAGGTCGGTGGCTGAGGGGCGTTGCAGTAGCGGACAGTGTCCACAACCAGAGGTAAGCCATCGGTTGCAGTTGGCAGAGTTGTGGCAAACTCCTGTAAAAGCCCACATATCGTGCATGGTCCAAACGATGCGTTTGCCGCTTTTAAGAATCTTTTTTAGATTGCCGAGCGAAAGCATGGCTTGGTTTGTCCAATGCAGATGAATAACGTCTGCCTCTTGAAAGGCTTTTAGTTTGGTAATGTCATTGCCAAAGCGTGCGGTGTCTACAGCAAAGAGCCCTTTGCGCTTGAAACCATTTGTTAGGAATATTTCAAATCGTTCGAGCACAAACTTTGCTTTGCGCCATAGTGTGGGTTTAAGTTGTATCACCTCTTTCATCCCCTCAGTTTGTGTTGAGCGGTCGCGACAAAGCAGGGTAGCCTCAATGTTTGCTTGGCGTAGGGCTTTGAGCAGTCGTAGGGAGGCTATGGCTGCTCCGCCTGCATGGTCGGAGGTGTTAACTAAAAGCACTTTCATGGATAAGGAGGTGGAATATGAGTATAATTAATAATTAATAATGAATAATTGATAATTGATTAGGATTGTTATCTCAATCAATCAATTATTCATTATTCATTATTCATTAAAACAATTGTATTTGTGCAGAGGCTCCAGCGTTTTCTTTAATATAATTGCCAGCAGCTTGTCCTGCTTTTTCGAGTTCTGCTTTGTTGGTGAGCAAGAGGTCCATAACTGCGTTGAAGGATGTGCTGTCTGTCACCTCGCGACAACCACCATTAGTTAGCAAGGCTTGAGCTTCGCGGAACTTTTGGTTGTTAGGACCGATAATTACGGGTACACCATAAACTGCAGCTTCGGGCACGTTGTGAATGCCTACTCCAAATCCGCCACCCACATAGGCAATGGTAGCATAGCGATAAATGCTCGATAACAAGCCATAGCAGTCAATTATTAAGCAGTCGGCTTCAGCTACGCTTTTGGTGGTTGCAGCAGAGTAGCGCACAAAGGGGCGTTGCAACTTACTTTCAATTTGTTTGAGGTGCTCCTCGCTCACCACATGGGGTGCAAGCACCAGTTTGAGGTTGGGGTGGTTGTTGAAGTAACTAATAAGCAAGTTCTCGTCGGGCTGCCATGAGCTTCCTGCAACAATAACGCGCCAACAACCTGCAAAACGCTCAACAAGCGGAAGGGGCTTGGCGGCATTGCGAATGTCAATAACACGGTCGAAACGTGTGTCGCCTACTACTGTTACGTGGTCGACACCTATGGTTGCAAGCAGCGCACGCGACTCCTCGTTTTGCACATAGAGGTGTGTCATGCGTTGTAATACGCGAGCATATTCGCGTCCGTACCAGCGAAAGAATATTTGATTAGGACGGAAAATGCTTGATACCGAATAGGTGGGTATGCCTTTTTGATGGAGCACATCAATGTAGTTGCGCCAAAATTCGTACTTAATAAAGTAGGCAGCTTCAGGCTTTGCCAATCGGATAAACTTGCGTGCGTTGAGTGGTGTGTCGAATGGTAAGTAGCACACTACGTCGGCTCCTTCATAGTTTTTGCGCACTTCGTAGCCTGAGGGCGAGAAGAAGGTGAGCAAAATCTTTTTTTCGGGATGTTCGCGACGCAAACGTTCCATGAGGGGGCGTCCTTGTTCGAACTCTCCCAATGAGGCGGCATGAAACCACACGTACTGTTCGTTGCCAATCTGCTTACGCAGAATGTGCCATGTGTTGCGGTGACCGCGCATCATGGTACGTATTTTTTTGCTGAAGATGGCGGCAATGTTGCAGCCGAGCATCATCAGATAAATTGCGAAAGAATACACTTTTTTGTCTGTAGAAAGTATGAAACAGGAGGAGATGGGGAGGTAGTTTGAAGAGGTTTTCTTCAAGAAGTTATTTTTGAGAAGTTATTTTTGAGAAGTTATTTTTGAGAAGTTATTTTCAAGAAGTTATTTTCAAGAAGTAGGAATCTCGTATACATTTTGCGATACTATCATTCCTCTAACTTCCCTCTAACTTCTTAAAATAACTTCTAAAAATAACTTCTTGGAAAACTCTTCTTAAGAATATCTTTTTGAAAACTCCTATTTTTTTGGATTGTTATCCCAAAGCTTTGATTGCGGCCTGCATGCGACGCAAGGTTTCGTCCTTACCCAAGAAGGCAGCGAGTTCGTACATATCAGGACCTTTACCAGTGCCCACCAAGCAAACGCGCCAGGGATTCCAAGGTTTTTTGCCATTTTCAGTAGCCCAAGGGTCAACGGCAGCCTTTTGGGCTTCGATGCTAAAGTCGTTGAGCGAAGCAAGCAAGTCGTGGAGTTCTTGCATATCGGCAGCAGCGCCTTCTTTCCAATTCTTACGAGTAAATTTATCGTCAGCATCGTAGGTAGGAGCTATAAAGAAGAAGTCGCAAAGAGGCCAAAGCTCCTTGATGAAGTTAATCTTCTTCATCTTCATCATGCCAACAACCGCTTCAACACGTTCGATGGGAGCTTCAATGCCATTCTCCTTCAAAATTTTGTCGAAGGCAGGAGCCAAAACAGCGTTGTCTGTTTTGAGGATGTATTCACGGTTAAACCACTGTCCCTTGATGTAGTCGAACTTTGCACCACTCTTTGAGCACTTAGCTAAGTCGAACTGTTCAATAAGCTCTTGCATCGAAAGAATCTCCTGGTCGGTACCAGGGTTCCAACCCAACAATGCGAGGAAGTTGATGACAGCTTCGGGTAAATAGCCACTTTCGCGGTAGCCTGATGAGATATCGCCTGATTTAGGATCGTGCCATTCTAAGGGGAATACGGGGAAGCCTAAACGGTCTCCATCGCGCTTTGAGAGTTTTCCTTTACCATCGGGCTTAAGCAACAAAGGTAAATGTGCAAATTGTGGCATGGTATCTTCCCAACCAAAGGCACGATAAAGCAGTACGTGGAGGGGTGCCGAGGGCAACCATTCTTCGCCGCGAATAACATGGCTGATTTCCATCAAGTGATCGTCTACGATGTTTGCCAAGTGGTAGGTGGGCAGGTCATCGGCACTTTTGTAAAGCACCTTGTCATCGAGAATGTCGCTCATAATGCGCACATCGCCACGAATAATGTCGTTAACGTGTACTTCTTCGCCAGGTTCCACCTTGAAGCGTACCACATATTGTTCGCCATTATCAATGAGGCGTTGTGTTTCTTCCTCACCCAACACCAATGAGTTGCGCATTTCCATGCGGGTGTGTGCGTCATACTGAAAGTTTTGCACACTTTCGCGCTTAGCAGTGAGTTCTTCGGGGGTGTCGAATGCAATGTAAGCCTTACCAGCGTCAAGCAGTTGCTTTACATACTTGCGATAAATGTCGCGGCGTTCGCTCTGACGATAAGGACCATGTTCGCCACCAAAGCTTACGCCTTCATCAAATTCAATGCCGAGCCACTTGAACGATTCAATAATGTAATCTTCAGCTCCAGGCACAAAGCGGTTAGAGTCGGTGTCTTCAATGCGGAACACCATGTCGCCGCCATGCTGACGAGCAAAGAGGTAGTTGTAAAGAGCGGTTCGAACACCGCCAATATGAAGCGGTCCGGTGGGACTTGGTGCAAAACGCACGCGTACTTTTCTTTCTGACATGCTTTTTTAGCTTGTATATTATAGTTGTTGTTTATTTTACCTTGCAAAATTACAGTTTTTTATGTAAAACGGCAAGTTCATAAGCCGGCAAATGCTCCCACCATGCGTTCATTTCCAAAAACATCGCGTCGCACTTCGGCATCTTGCAATCTGGCTTGTGCAAAAGCATCTGCCGTTTCGTGTGCAAAAGCTCGGTTAATTTCGGTGAGTAAGGCTCCACCTTTTGTTAAGGTTTGGGCGGCTCCTTGTGCCAATGCATGGTAAAAGCGCAAAGGGTCGGCATTGGGCACAAACAGTGCGGTGTGAGGCTCGTGGTTTATGACGTTTTGTTCCATGTGCTCTGCCTCGTTCTCACAGATATAGGGTGGATTGCTCACAATGAGGTCGATGCTTTGGGCGGGTAAATGCCAAGGTTGCAACAAATCGCGCTGTTCAAAGTTAACATCAACACCTAAGGTGTGTGCATTTTGTTGTGCCACAGCCAATGCTCCTTCTGATATGTCCCATGCAGCAACTTCGGCTTGGGGTAATGCTAACTTTAGGCTCACGGCAATGCAGCCCGACCCTGTGCCTGCGTCAACAATGCGTAGGTGCTTGTTGGGTTGCAGCTTTAAGAGGGCTTGTGCCACCTCAATAGCCCAATCAACAAGTTCCTCTGTTTCGGGACGCGGAATGAGCACATCAGGCGTTACTATGAAGGGTCTACCAGCAAACCAAGCATGCCCCAACACATATTGCACAGGCTCACCTTTGGCTAAACGTTTGCACATTCTATTGAAGCGTTTGTGCTCATCTTCAGAAAATTGTCTAACTTTGTCGGCATAAATGTCGGTACGACTCACGCCGAACCCCTCATCAAGCACCATAAAGGCAATGGCACGTGCCTCGCCTTCAGAGTAAATAGCTTGTAACTGTGTGCGCAGAGCGGTAAACAGAGAGTCCATTATAGAGAGAGTATTTATTGGTATTCTTAACTAAACTGCGGTTTTTAAATAGGCCGCATGAACTATTACAGAAAATGCAAACTGACGAATTATATATGCAGCGTTGCATAGAGTTGGCACGTTATGGCAGCATGCACGCACAGCCCAACCCTATGGTAGGTGCAGTGATTGTGCATGAAGGTCGCATTATTGGCGAGGGGTATCACGCCGTATGTGGTCAGGGACATGCCGAAGTCAATGCCATTGCTTCAGTGCGTCCAGCCGACCGTCCACTACTTAGCCAAAGCACCATCTACGTTAGCTTAGAACCATGTGCGCATTATGGCAAAACACCTCCTTGTGCTCGGTTAATTGTGAAAACGGGCATTCCGCGTGTAGTGGTGGGTTGTGTCGATCCCTTTGCCAAGGTTCAAGGACGTGGCATTGCCATTCTGCGCGAAGCGGGTGTTGAAGTGAAGGTAGGAGTGCTCGAACAAGAGTGTCTTGCACTCAATAGGCGTTTCATTACTGCCCAAACGCTTCATCGCCCTTATGTTACACTGAAATGGGCGCGGTCTGCCGATGGCTTTATTGACCGTTGGCGCGAAGAACCCTTGGTGGGAGTTGATGGCACATTAGCACCTAACGAGGGTGCAGCTCGTTTGTCATCTTCATGGTCGCAAATGCGTGTGCACCAGTTGCGAGCCATGCACCAAGCAATCCTTGTGGGGCACGGCACCTTACGTATGGATAATCCCCAACTCAATGTGCGCCATTGGGTAGGTCCGCAACCTTTGCGTGTTGTGCTGGGCAGGGTAGCTGAAGGCGAATTGCCCAGAGGATGGTTGGCTTATGCCGACATACGCACAGCACTCACTGAACTTTATCGCACAGAAGGTGTGCAATCGCTCTTGGTTGAGGGTGGACAACAAACCTTACAGAGTTTCATTGATCAAGGTTTGTGGGATGAAGCTTTTGTAGAACTCTCGCCTTGTGTGTTGGGCAGTGGTGTGCCCGAACCACGTATGCCAGTTGGTGTATGCCTTACCGAGGAGCACTATTTTGGCGCTACCATTTGGCATTACAACCCCGAACCGATGCAAAGATAGTGCAAACCGAGTGTAAAACATCAAGCTTGCTTGAATGTTTTACCGAGGTGCAGCCTATCTTATGCAAAGGTAATGAATAATTAATAATTAATAATGAATAATGAATAATTGGGTGTTCATGGGTGTTCAAAATTATTTTTGGAAAGTATTCATTCTTCATTAAAAATACAAACACAATGCAAAAAATGCTTCCCGTTACGCGCAATTTGCTAATCATCAACGTTCTGTGCTACTTCTTGCAGGTGGTGCTCGAGGCGCGTGGCATCGACATAACTCAATGGTTGGGGCTACACTTTGTGCTTGCCGACCAATTTAATGTGTTTCAGCTCATCTCTTACATGTTTTTGCATGGAAGTCTGACTCACCTTTTTTTCAACATGTTTTCGCTTTGGATGTTTGGCTCACTCATTGAGCGTCAACTCGGCACCAAGCGCTTCCTCCTTTATTACATGGTGTGTGGTGTAGGTGCAGCCTTGTGCCAAGAGTTGTGGCAAACAGCCGACTATTTTATTGAAGGTCTTAATAACTATGAGATGGTTAACACAGGCACTTCGCTTATGCCCATGGCGCAATTTCTGAACCATTGGACCACGATTGGTGCATCGGGGGCATGCTATGGCATACTCTTGGCTTTTGGCATGTTCTTTCCTAATGAGCGTATCATGCTGCTTATTCCACCCATCCCTATGAAGGCAAAATACTTTGTAGTGGGGTATGCTGCCATTGAACTTCTTTCTGCTTATTTCTCAAACGACAATATTGCGCACTTTGCTCACCTTGGTGGTATGCTCTTTGGTTTCTTGTTGTTGTTATGGTGGCGCAAGCGTACGCAGAGCCGTCCACGTTTTGGTGGTTGGGAGGTTTGGGAACCTGCTGGTAAAACCAAAAAGTCCTTTTGGCAACGCACCAAACAAAAGTTTCAAAGCAAGGCTTCTGCTTCGGTCGGTAATGCTCGCCACACTGCCACACGCATGAACGATTATGAAGAGAATATCCGGTCGCGTCAAGAAGAAGCTCGCATGGATGAGATTCTCGATAAAGTGCGTCGCTCTGGCTACGACAGTTTGAGCAAAGATGAAAAACAAGAACTCTTCCGCATTAGCCGAAAGTGAATTTTTTAAAGGAAAATATCTTTGAGAAGATATTCTCAAGAAGTTAGAAGAATGGGTATGTATTTTGCGATACATGCATTCCTCTAACTTCTTCCTTCCCCTCTCTCTCCCCCAAGAAAAAACTATATATGAAGCAAATACTCTGTTTTTTTAGTTGGCTTGCAGTGCTCATGTTATGGGCATGTGCTGCAACCGTTTATGTCAATCCCGCAGTCTATGGCAAATACATTGCTGTGGTGGGACTGTGTTTCCCCTTTTTTGTAGCTGCGGTGTTGGGTATGGGAGTATTGTGTTTACTCATAAAACCGCGCATGGTGTTTATCTCCATTTTTGGTTTGCTGTGCTGTGCAGGGAGCTTGCGCGATTATTTTCCCATCAACCTTAGTTCGCCTCCTCCTAAACAAGCTATAAAAGTTATTAGCTACAACACCATGAGTTTTGGCGATTGGAAGATGGACGACAACGGACGCGATGTAGAACTGGTGCGTTACCTCTGTACGCAACAGCCCGACATTGCTGCCTTGCAAGAAACAGCTTTTAAAACCGACGATACTCACACTTGCATACAGCGCACCATGAAGCGCTATGGTTACCACTTTGAATGGCTCTTTGTGGGAGGTAACCGGGTGGGGGTTATGAGCAAATGGCCCATTGTGCGTCAAGAGGTTATTTGTCACTCATCGGGTAATGGTGCTGCAGCTTTCTATGTAACGCCACGCAGAGGAGACACCCTTATTGTGGTAAGTGCTCATTTAGAGTCTATGCACTTATCGAACAAGGAACGCGACAATTATCATGAACTTGTGCGCAATCCCGAAACGGCTAACAAGGTGCCAGGCAAGTTAGGGGTGTTGCGTAAAATTGCCAATAGTGGAGCTGAACGAGCACGTCAAACCGACACGCTTTGCACCTTTATAGACAATCACGCTAATAGCAAACTTTTGGTGATGGGCGACTTCAACGACTCTCCCATCTCTTATGCACACCACAGTGTGTGTAGTCGGCTTACCGATGCTTATCGGGCTACAGCCAATGGCATAGGACGTTCGTTTAATCGCGATGCCATTTACGTGCGCATTGACAACATCTTCTGCTCTTCACACTTCAAACCCTATGCCATGAAGGTAGACCAAACCGTTCCCTTCTCCGATCACTATCCCGTGATAGGTTATCTAAAGGAGCAAGACAAGTGAGGGGCAAGTGAAACGTAATATTAAACGATTTCCAGAAGATTTCATGTTTCAATTGACTAAGGACGAATTTTTAAGGTCGCAAATTGCGACCTTAAAAATAAAAATAGGAATCTGCTGACTTTAAGTTTCAGTTAACAATGGAGGAATGTTCAAAATCACAGATTGTGACATAGTTGTTTAAAGGCTAAAAGCTAAAAGCACTACCTTTGCATACAATAATAAGTAACAACACGTTTAAGGTCACAATTTGTGATCTTAAAATTAGCTATGGGTAAGTAGTATTACATTGGTTGACTCTTATGGTGTTCCCACGAAAGAATACCTAAGTAGATGTTTGTAATTGCTTTTATAATTAATTACCAAGAGATTTATGGCAAAGAAATTTGAAATACGAAACAGTACGGCAGAGTTCCTGACTTTCGTGGCAGAAGGTAAGGAACAAGGCATACAAGTGCTATATAAAGATGAAACAGTGTGGGCTACGCAAAAGGCCATGGCACAGCTCTTTGATTGTTCAACAGACAATATCGGATTGCATCTGAAGAACATATATGACACAAATGAATTGAACAAGAAGGCAACTACCGAGAAAATCTCGGTAGTTCAACAGGAGGGTGCGAGAGAGGTGCGACGCAACACGCTGTTCTACAACCTCGATGCAATCATTTCTGTGGGCTATCGAGTCAACTCCATCCGTGCCACACAGTTCCGCCAATGGTGCACCTATGTCATCAAGCAGTTCTCTTTGCGTGGCTATATTATAGATAAAAAACGTATGGAGAATGGTTCGTTTATAGGTGAGGACTATTTTGAGCATTTGTTAGCAGAAATACGTGAGATTAGATTGAGTGAACGAAGATTTTACCAAAAGCTCACGGATATATATGCAACAGCTGTTGATTACAATAAGGATGCACCTACCACACGTCTGTTTTATAAAAAAGTTCAGAATAAGATGCATTATGCAGTGCATGGGCATACCGCAGCAGAACTTATAGTGGAAAGAGCCAATGCAGAGAAAGAGCATATGGGACTGACTACTTGGGAGAATGCACCTGATGGTAAAATCGTAAAGCCAGATGTGAGTATCGCCAAAAACTATCTAAAACAAGTGGAACTTGAAGATATGGGAAAACTTGTCAACTCTGTGCTTGATTTAGCTGAACGTATGGCAAATCGACATATACCAATGACTATGGAAGATTGGGCTAAACGTATTGATATCATTCTTGAAGCTGGGGGTGATGCCCTATTACATGATGCTGGAAGGGTCTCTGCTGAATTTGCCAAGAGCTTTGCAGAGTCAGAGTTTGAGAAGTACCGTGTGATACAAGACAAATTATTCAACTCTGATTATGATAAATTCAATTCTTCTTTACCGTTTGACGATGAAGAGAATTGAAAGCCAAAAGGGGATGAGGCGATCTCAAATTATCTCATTCTCAGCTTATTTATCTATGAACGAAGCAACAAAATAGATAATCGAAAAGCCCCTATTGAATACTTACTGGCGATGTAAAGGTTTTGCGATGAAAAACAACATTTTAAAAATGCTCACAGCTTATGAGTTACACCATAACCCTTCCTCTCGCTTTTAGCGAAATAGGAGAAAAAGCTCGACAAGAGGATGCGCTCTTTCCACATCCAGCCGAAGTGACAGCCCAACAGCCTGTGTTGGTGCTTTGCGATGGTTTGGGTGGACGTGCACATGGCGAACAAGCAAGTCAATGCGTAGCCAATGTCGTGGGTAATGCTACCATTCGCCACATCCCTTGCACCACACAGCAAATGGAGCTTCATTTTAACCAAGCTCTTAATGCTGCTACTAAGGCTCTTAATCGGCTTGACGCAGCAAGTTCTGAGGCAGACTACGCATCTCCCATGGGTACTACACTCACATTTCTTGCCCATTGCACAGATGGCATGTTGTTAGCCCATTTGGGCGACAGTCGCATTTATCAGTTTCGTCCCAACCAAGGTGTCATCTTTCAAACATACGACCATTCGTTAGTTAACGAATACTTAGCTTCGGGCAAAATCACGCAAGCTGAAGTTTCCACTTTTCCGCAGCGCAATGTCATGACACGAGCTGTTATGGCACGGCGTGTTCATCCCATGCAACCTACTTACAATGTCATAACCGATATTCAGCCTGGGGATGTATTCATGATGTGTTGTGATGGGGTTACAGAGCAACTCAGCAACACCGACCTTGAGCGCATTTTGCTCAACAAGCAGCCTTTAGCCAATCGTTTGGATGCGCTTCGCCAATGTTGTGCCGAACGACACACACGCGACAATTACACTTGTTGGTTGTTTGAGGTTGCGACAGTGTAGCAGCCATTTCTTGTAGAATAGGATGGTGTTTTTTAGTCAAAAATGTCCATCAATGAGCCAAAAATGTTCATGAATTATTATTTTTGAAATTCCATAAATAACCCCTTTCGGGGTTGGGCCGGCGCGTGAAGCATTTTATTCCTTCAAACGTTTTACCTAATTCGTTTCAACAAAGCACTCAGTACCACTTTTAGTACCGCATAATTGGTACTGGAGTTTCTTCTGGTTGGTACTGGAGTTTCAGTTCGTTGGTACTGGAGTTTAAACTGAATGGTACTGTAACATCAATTAAATGAGTTCACAGTAACACTTCTATAATATGAATTGGCAATTTAATTGATGTATCTTTTTTTTATCCTTTAGTCTTGTTGTGAAGCTGCCATGGCGGTAGTTGTTTGGGCTGTAATTTGGTCGAGTCGTGCCATTTGTGCAGAGGTAAGATCACCTTGACCATTTTCGAGCAAGGTTTGCAAGTGTTGAATTTCAATTTGCCACTTGGCACAAGTAGCCTGTGCTTCAACATCACCCTTGTTGGCTCTTTCTTTTTGCGACACATACGTTTTCATGCCCTTTTCGTATAGGTCGAGTAATTCATCCCAATGCGCTTCATCTTTTTTGTGGGTCAATGAGGTGTCTTCTTCTGTAGTTAAGTCGATTGCGTGTTGTGAAGAAACCGTGTCATCTTTAACATTATCAGGGGTTTCCTCATTGTTGTTTTTAGTATGGGTGCATGCGTTAAAAGCGCCAATCATGCAGCCAGCAAACATCACCAATAAAATATGCTTTCTCATAATGCTTTCGTTAAGTTGTAGAAAAAACATTCATCAATTTTGTGCTGCAAAAATAAGCCTTTTAGTTTGAATGATATGCCTTTAAGTTGACAAAAGGAACTTTTTTAAAGGTTGTTTTAGTTTTTTAGAAACATCCTATATAATTAAAGATCCGTAGCAAATCTTTTGCTACGGACCTTTAATTATAAATTTTAAGAAACCGATTAAGTGAGAGAAGTGAAAATTTACTTTCACTTCCGAGCGTGAGGTTTTTATTTAAAAACTACGCCAAAGGGATGTACACCCGTGGTAATGGTTTTGACGAAAGCTCCATTTGCATTGTACACCTTAATGTAACCTGGAGTAGTAGAGGCATCAGCACCAGTGCTTGCATCCGAACAGATGTAGAGACTGCCATCGGTAGGACAGACGTCTAAAGCAATGGGGTTGGCGGGGAGATTATCGGCAGGCAAGAAGTTGTCGGCTAACAGCTCGCCTGTAGTAGTGTTGTAAACAGCACTTGTAATGGTGTTGCTAAAGTTAGGCCAGTTGCTATAGTCGGTCTGTACGTTGAGCACATAGAGCACATCTTGCTTTCCAGTTGTACGTGAGGTGCGCTGTTGATTGTTTACAGCAATGAGTGAACCCTCGCACATAGCGGCAGCTTCACCATGGTTCACGTTAAACTTCCATACCTTTGAGGGGGTTTCACCATAGTCGCCACGGCATACCACGTAGATGTTACCCTCGTTGTCGCTTGTAATATCGCCAGGGTTCATACCCACAGTAATGTTGCGTGTTACGTTGAACTGCGCAGCATCAATTTCTGCTACCTTAAAGCCATTTGCATAGCCGTTGCCAGAGTTGTAACCATCGCTGATAGACACATACACCTTATTATTATAGGTAGTCATGTTTGCCGGGTTCGGACCAACAGCCAAAGGTGCTGAGGCTGTGAATGAGGTAGTGTCTACACGGGTAACATAGCCATCGTTGTTCGAAACAAATACATAGCCATTGGCACCACATACTGCCTCAGGTTGGTTGGTGTTCACCTCGGCAAGTACACGAGCAGTGTTGGCATCCAACACCCATACTTTGTTTTCGGTAAATACAGGGAGGTAAAGTTTTGAACCATAGAGCACGGCACGTTGTGGTGTGTCACCCAAACTCTTGTTGTTGGCAGCTTTGAAGATGCCTTCACTGCGTGTGCCATCTGCTTTAAAGAAATCGAGTGTACCATCAAGCACACCCATATTGCCTTGGTTAATCACATAAAAGCCGTGTTCAAAACGCAAGAATTGCGTATCAATTACTTTAGGTTCATCCTCAGAACAGGCTGTGAAACCTGCGCAAATCAGTAACGCAGCGGCTACCAACTTAATGTTTTTGAAAAATTTCATTGTTTGTTGTATTTAGAGATTTGTTTTGCAAGAGATATATTTTACCACGCAAATTTAGCACTCAGCTTATAGGCACGCCCTGGCATGGGGTAGCGGCGTATCACTTCGTAGCGATGGTCGAAGAGGTTGAGCACATCAGCACGTAGCGTAAGGGAGCGTCCTTGCCGCAAAGTAAAATTGTGAAAAACTGCTATGCCCCATTCCGTGTAAGCAGGGAGCGATGTGGTGGGCAGATGGTTGTTGGTACACCAACGCAAAGAAGCCCAAGTGCCATGCACTGAGAGCGAAGCCCAAGGATTGGTCCATGCCAACGATGCGGCACCGCTATGCACAGGCGTATAAGCCAACTGTTTGTGCCAACTGCTTAGGGCTGGTTTGGTGTGGTCTGTGCAATGCTGCAACGAATAGTTGGTGTTAAACTCCAATGTGTGGCGTGTGGCTAATTGCCATTGACTGTGCAATGTTAGGTCGAGTCCCAAGGTGCGCACATCGCCCAAGTTCACCGTGTTCCACACAAAGAGGTTGTAGGGGATAGACACAATGCGGTCTTTAACACGTGCAGCATAAGCATCGGCTGTGAAAGCCAAAGTGCGCCAATGTCTTGAGGGAGAAGCTTGTAGCGTTTGTCCCACTGAAAACTGACGTGTAAGTTCGGGCTTCAATCGGGTAGAGCCCAAATGATAGTAGTAGCTCTCCGTAAAAGTAGGCATGCGAAATGATTCCTTGTAGCCGCAACGCAAGTACCATTGTGCGCGTTCAGTTTTTAGGACTTGCCACAATGCACTTACTGAGGGGGTAAGACGACGTGCGTCACGTGCCGAAGTTCCCGAAACCGATTGATTCCAATATCTATGCCATGCAGCACGCGCCGTTAACTGAAACCGTTGGACTTGTAGTCCGAGAGAGAGTGATTGCAGCCACGTGTCGCGACTTACGCTATAGTCTGTCTTTAAGTTGCTATTTTGCGAGGCGTGTGCATAGTCAGTAGCATAGGCAGCTTGCAAAAAGTCAGTGAGATTGTATCGAAAGCCAGCCGTAGCGTATGCCTCACGTTGCCAATAATGTTGTTTCAGTATGCCATTGGGGTGTTGCCCATCAATGTCGTGATATTTGCTCACCTGCCAATTATATTTGGCTGCTACAAACATTTGCCATCGTTGTTCTTGTCGTTGCCAACGCGACTGTGCAAAAGCTGTTTGTTCAAGCAATCGCTCATTGTTCTGGTTTACATAATAATGTACCATACCTGGCAAGTGGCGGTAGTTGTGATAGAAATAGGCTTTCGTTGAGAGCATGCCACCTCCCAAACGTTGCAACCAGTTGACTTCAGTCGTTGTACTTTGCATGCGACTGTTGTTGCGATGTGTGTGGGTAGTGGCACTGCCATTTTCTATGGTAAAGGGATAGTTGTTGTGGGCAAAAAAGTAACGTCCCGCAGCACTTACATAAGCATTGTTTCCAATGCGTCTGCCCACCTCTATTTGTGGATTCCATGTACCCCACGTAGCTTGTTGCAAAGTCACAGCCCCATGTAGCCCATGGGTTGCGGGCAAAGTTTGTGGAGCTGCGTTGAGGCTCACCACAGCTTGTGCTAATTGTCGTACGGGGCAGAGTAGTTGTGCTTGGTCAAGTGTTTGCAACTCAATGGTACGCATCAAGTCGAGCGAAAATTGTCCCAGGTCAGTTTGTCCTTGTCGTGTATCGTTCACACAAAGTCCATCGTATGCCACAGCAGTATGTGCAGCACCCAGACCACGCACACTAACCGTCTTTAGTCCACCCGCTCCACCATAGTCGCGCAAGTTAACTCCAGAGAATCGGCGTAAGGCATCAGCCATGTCCGTAATGCCCCGTTTAAACAGAGCAGCAGAGTCAAGACGTTGTACGGGTACGGGTGTAACAATGCCAGCCATGCGCTTCGGAGCGATGACTTCGGCAGTGCCAAGCGAGTCGGGTGTGACGTTCGCTATAGTGCACAACGAAAGAAGTAATGTTATCATTACTGTGTTGCGTAAAAAAATATTTAGGCTTGTGTTGTGTGTGTGCTTCGTTCCTCCTCGGGATTGATTAGCACGCACTTGCACAGCATTGCGCTTTGGGGACAATGTGGCATGACAATGGTGTGCATGGTGCAAGTGGCAGCGGCAGGTATTCTGGCTTGTTCTTCCGTGCTCCGCCTTCCCGCTTCGGCTATTGCGCCGAAACAGTGACCAATATGGAGTACGGGGTTGGAATGAGGATTTCTTTTAAAATCTTCTCCACTATAAAAAACATACAGCAGCGGGACTGCACGGGATTCTCACCCGTTTCCCTAATCCGTTGCGGGTGCAAAGTTGGGTAAAAATGCTGAGGAATGCAAAATTTTTTCTACCCTTTTTCTGATAGAACGTGCATTTTTATGGCTTGTTTTATTTGCGCTTCGCGCTTGGGGTAGTCAAAAATATCCATCAGTGAGCCATAAATTTTATTTTGATTTTTCATGAATGACCTCTTTCGGGGTTGGGCTAGCGCATTGTTTTTTTTTCGTCATAAATGTCCATCAATGAGCCATAAATGTTCATGAATTATTTTTTTGAATGTCCATAAATAACCCCCTTTCGGGGTGAGGTTAGTGCGTGAAGCATTGTTTTTATCTAAAAAAATGGCACATACAAAAATTATTTGTTACATTTGCATGACAGTTTCCAATATAACAACTAAAAATTTCTACAAATAAATATCATGGAACAGAAAGATTTGCAGCATATTGCCAGTCAGTTCGAGATTGAAGGTAACGTTTGCGAGGTAAAACCCCTTGGCAACGGTCTTATCAACACCACCTATAAAGTAGTGACTGAGGGTGATGCCCCCGACTACGTTCTTCAACACGTTAACACAGACATCTTCCCCGATGTAGACATGTTGATGAACAACATTGTTGCCGTAACAGGTCACATCCGCAAAAAGCTTGAAGCAAAGCAGACTGAGGACATCGACCGCAAGGTGCTGAAGTTTGTTCCCTGCAAGGACGGCAAATACTATTATGTGTTCGACAACAAGTATTGGCGCGTAATGGTGTTCATCCCCGATACAGTGTCGAAGAGTAGTGTTACACCCGAAAGCTCATACATCGTAGGCGAAACCTTTGGCGACTTCCAGGCTATGTTGGCTGATATCCCTGTTGAATTGGGCGAAACCATTAAGGACTTCCACAACATTGAATTCCGCTTGCAGCAATTCCACGATGCTGTTAAGGAAGACAAAATGGGTCGTGCCGCTGGTGTGAAGGATATTATCGACGAAATTGAAAAGCGTGCCGACAGCATGTGCAAGAGCGAAAAACTCTTCCGCGAAGGTAAATTGCCTAAGCGCATCTGCCACTGCGACACAAAGGTTGACAACATCCTCTTTGACCAGAATGACAACGTGCTTTGCGTAATCGACCTCGACACAGTGATGCCCAGCTTCATCTTCTCAGACTTTGGCGACTTCCTTCGTTCGGCTGCAAATACACAAGCTGAAGATAGTCCCGAATACGACAAGATTGCTTTCCGCATGGACATCTTTAAGGCATTTACTGAGGGTTACCTCAAAACTGCACGCGCATTCCTCACTCCTATCGAGATTGAGAACTTGCCCTATGGTGCTACTCTCTTCCCCTACATGCAGTTGGTTCGTTTCTTTACCGACTACTTGAATGGCGATACTTACTTCAAGATTCAGTATCCCGAGCACAACTTGGTACGTTCTAAGAACCAACTCACCTTGTTGCAGCGTGCCGAAGAGAAGATTCCTGAAATGGAAGCCTTCATTCAGGAACAGCTTAACAAGTAATTGTTTGGCGCAATGTGACTGAATGCCCCAGTGCATAGAAGATTTTGCTGATTGTAGACCATCCTTTGCATGAAACGCAGAGGTTGGTCTACAATCTTTTTTTGTATGCCTCTCATATTTGTATGCCTCTCATAAATGTGTCTATATCCCTATGGATGTAGACACTTTTTGGTATACAGACTTTGCAATGAAGAAGTTAGCTGCTAAAAATGCTTTGTTTTGTTAAGAAATTGCGCATATCATTGGTTGTTGTGCAAATTATTCGTACTTTTGCCGACGTTTAGAACAATAAAACGGAAATAATGGAAAAAATTATCCTTACAGCTGCGCTTGCTTTGAGCGCTGCCACAGCAGCTCAAGCAGGTGGCTACCTAACAAATACAAACCAAAGCGTAAACTTTTTGCGTAACCCCGCACGCGATGCTGCCATCAACATTGATGGTGCTTATTACAACCCTGCAGGTTTAGGTTTCATGTCTGAAGGCTGGCACTTGGGCTTCAACTTGCAGAGTGCTTACCAATCGCGTAAGGACCAAACGGTCTTCGCTCCCTTTGCATTGGGTACGGTGAATGGTGTAAAGAATACGCAGGATGGTTACAGGGTATTTGAAGGTAAAGCTACAGCACCTGTAATTCCTTCGTTCGACTTGGCTCGCGTAGGAGAAAAGTGGTTCGCTTCGTTCCACTTTGGTATTACTGGTGGCGGCGGTAAGTGTAAGTTCTCTGATGGTCTCCCCTCGTTCGAGAGTCAGGTTGCTATGTTGCCCGTATTGGTAGGTGCTATTGCTCCGGGGGCTGCTACAGGCTACAGCATGGACACACACATGCAAGGACGTCAATATTACTTTGGCGGACAATTTGGTGTGGGTTATAAAATTTTGCCTAACTTGAACGTGAGTGTGGGTGGACGCGTTATTTATGCGCAGTGTAACTACTACGGCTATGTGCGCAACATTAACTTGGATGTTAACACACAGGCTGGCATTGTGAATATGCCTGCTACAGACTTCTTTAAAAGTCAGAACATGCCCGACTTTGCACAGCTTGTTACTGACAAGGAACTGAACTGTGACCAAAGCGGTTGGGGCTTTACACCGATTGTGAGTGTTGACTGGCAGGTTAACAACAAGGTGAACCTTTCGGCTCGCTATGAATTTAAAACGCGCCTACGCTTGAAGAACCAAACGGGTGTGAACTCAAGTGGCATTGATGAATATGACGATGGTAAGAAGGTGAAAGCTGACATTCCTGCCATCCTTACCTTGGGTGCACAATATAGCCCCATCCAGAAATTACGTTTGAATGCGGGTTTCCACTATTACTTTGATAAGCAGGCTACACAGAACGAAAACCGCCATAACTACTTGAAGAATGGTGGTTGGGAAGTGTTGGCTGGTGCCGAATTTGACGTAAACAAACGTTGGACGGTTAGTGCTGGTTGGCAAACCACAAACTATGGCTTGGGCAAGAACAGCAAATTTATTAGCGACATGAGTTTTGTTACAAACTCTAACTCTATAGGTTTGGGTGCTCGTTTCCAATTGCGCGAGAAGGTGGCTCTCAATATTGCCTACTTCAAGACGTTCTACAAGCACTACGAACGTGAGCACGAGGATTTCTACGATATCAAGGGGACTTTTGCTGGCAAACTCACTCCGCTCACTGCTCAATTGGCTGCTGGTAAAGCACAAATTAGCCAAGCTTTGCAAGATCCTAACTTGAGCGCTGCACAACGCGCTATCTACGAGCAGCGTCTTGGTGAGATTAACACTGAAATGGGTGCAGCAAGTAGCATCGTTACAGGTTTAGCAAATTACTCTACTGCTGGTCGTGACAATTTCCATCGTACAAACGATGTGTTTGGTCTCGGACTTGAAATTGATTTTTAAAAGATAAAATACCCATAATACATTTAGTTAAGAGCCGTTTTCTTTGTGAAAACGGCTCTTTTGTGCTTCGTGCTTTAGGGGGACAAAGCTGGCGCATTGAAGCTATTGAAAACCTTGTTTGAACGGATTGAAAAGCCTTTATATACCAAAAATTCACAAAAACTATACATGTTTTTTTTGCGTGTCCGCTTGGTTTACTGTATCTTTGCATAAGATAGGCTACACCTCAGCAAAAAGCTCAAGCAAGCTTGGCTTTTTGCGTTCGGTTTGCACTATCTTTGCATAAGATAGGCTACACCTCAGCAAAAAGCTCAAGCAAGCTTGGCTTTTTGC